>CAYMRF010000005.1:0-45171 GCA_964392765.1 uncultured Pseudomonadota bacterium | reverse complement strand
AGAAGTATGGAAAATATCCATTCAATTGAAGATAACAGGTCAGCAGCCCAAAAAGCCCGCGCTGAACAATTAAGATCTACCCTTCAAACCAATCCTGCAGTCCCTGCAGCTCCGGTATTTAAACCGGCGGCAAAACAGCCAACTCCTCCAGCACCTCAACAACCGCAAAGTTTCTATCGTAAGCATAAAAAAGAAATTTTGGTTGCTAGCGCTGGAATTGGGGCTGGAATACTCCTCACGGGAGGTTTTCTAGCATATTGCTCAAATAGAGTTCACCAAAGTGATCTATTATTTAACGAGATCGAAGACGCATAAAGAATATTAATTTAATTTAAGTGGAGAAAATTCATGAAAAATCTTCAAATCATTCTCTTGCTCGCCGCATGCTTTCACGCAAGCACGTGCATTAGCATGCAAAATCCGTATGCAGAGCATTTTAAGAAAAAGCGTGATGCCGCAGTGGAATTTGCAAATCAATCCCAGCAAAAATGGGCTGAAGATAACATTGAGGCGTATAAGAAAAAAAAGCTAGCACAAGCAGTACGCCTGCACGAGTATCGGCAGAGCGAAAATTTTAAAAATATCTTTCACTTCTTGATTCCTGGAGTCTTTATGGCAGGAATGACTGCTTTTCTTTACAAACAAAATTATGTAGAAGATACCCTTATAAAAGCGACCTTTGGTACCATTACAGGCGGCCTGGCTGCTCTTAATTTATACGCCTCAGGTGACAGTTTGCATAGCTTCTTAACCGCCAAAAAACCTACGCAGCAAGATATAGATAACCGCATGAAAAACAGAGTGAAAGGCTCATATAAAGTTAGAAAATAAGTCGTTGTAAATTTCATCTTTTCTTTTTATAGTTAGCTTTGTTAAAAATTTAGCTATTTAAGGAGAATCATGAAGCGGTACGCATTACTATTACTTTCTCTTATACCCCATACGCTATCCTGCATGAATGGCGATATTTTGAACCCTATTCCCCAAGAATATGCTCAGAAAGTTAAAGATCGCATTAATAAAGGCACCGGGCCTAAAAAAATGCTCAATTTAGTTGATCGCTCATGCAATGGCAATTTAGCTCTGAAAGCGTATGTTATTGCAAGAACATGGGATCGGAAAGTCTTTGATTCCGAAGCAGAAAGATCCCGCAAAGCACACCAATTATTTGATGAAATTTCTCAACAAGCTGAGCAGACCGATGATCAATTAGCTCGAGAAGTTACTAGAATCATGAGAAACTCATACTTCCGCGGCCTATGTTCTACAATCTGTGCAATAGAATTCAATTCTGAGCGCTGCCTTGGCTTTCTGATTCAGATGGGCAAATTACCCACTACGGCTGATTTAAGCGCTACCATATCAAAAGAAATGCCACGCTTAACTCAAATACTGCTGCGCGCAAACTGCCCGGTTAAAAGCAGATATGCGCTCATGAGTGATCAACCGCTGGTTATCGCACTAAAAAAAGGAGATGAGGCAACTGCCCGATTGCTTATACCAAAAATAAATCTTTCTGAAAAAATTCAATACGATTTTAAAAAGCCACCCGTAACCATTAGAGAATATTTAACAATGGAATATCGTGGCGATACTGATGAAGCATATGAAATTCAATATAACATGCTCGCGCATGGATCTGCTTTCATCATGCCCAAAAAACCTGATTATGCGCACGCACGAGCACTTTTAGAAAAATTGAGCAAAAATTAAAAGGGATAGTTGTATGCAAAACTATTTAATAACAATTGCCTTGGCTGTATTATCATTCAACCTTTGTGCCACTCAAATCACTGAATTCTCATTAATGTTAAAACCATCAACCATTCCAGGCGCCGGTATTGGCGTTTTTGCTACGCATGATATTGGTAAAGATTCAGAAATTGTTTTCTTTCCTGCTGATTATGAATTTCGAAAATTGCCCAAAGAGGCGATTCCTGAAGAATTTTTAAAACTCACTGCTGCTTTGGGCGATGGATTATATTTATGCGCTCGCCGCTTTGACCGAATGGAAATCTGCTGGTATTTGAATCACTCAGATACTCCCAATATTGATATGATCGATCTCACCAGATATCGCGCAAATAGAGATATAAAAAGTGGTGAAGAGATTTTTATGAATTACAATCAACTGAATGAGCCAGAGGCTGAAAAAGAAGAATACTATAAAGCTCGCTGCTAAAACTCAATTAATTTAAACGGGATTGTCTTGCCGAGTGCATATTTTATGCACTAATAGATTTTGAATATGCGTTAGTATACCAATCTCTCTTTGGCAACACGAGAAATTTGATTACTTTTGCTTCGATAATAACAATGCTTTAATTTCATCATTGTGAACAAGATCGAGGGCATTTTTCCCTTGCTTATTGCGTATGCTCAGATCGGTGCCAGCATCTAAAAGCGCGCGAATGATGGCCAGATTGCTTTCGTGAGCCAAGATGGCAACGGCAACAAGTCCCATTAAAGCGGTATCTCCATTCTCATCTTGCGCATTTACATTTGCATGATGTTTTAAGAGCTCTTCTAGTATCGGTAAATTTTGATTAGTGGTAGCCCAATTAAGCGCAGTTCTCAATTTTAAATCGGTTGCATTTACTTGTGCGCCCGCTTTTAAAAGTTCTTGAACCGCTTCGAGATTGTTCATGAAGGTAGCGAATACTAATGCCGGCATCTTGTCTTTTCTCTGTTTGTAATTAGGGTTTGCTTTTTTCGCCAAAATTTTTCGAATAGCTTCTCCATCCTCTCCACCCTGTAATGCAACTATGAGTTCCCCTCCAAGCTTTCGCTCCTCGTCTTTCATTTTTAACCATTGCGTTACCTCAGAATTTTGCATACCAGGCATATTTTTTAAGCCTCGAGCAACCGAATTTTCATCTATTCTATGTATGCGATCCGCCATCATTTGAATCACATATATCAAATTTTTAGGATTATTCAGAAAATCTCTAAAAGATCTATTAATGAGTGCAAAATTCGTGATATTCTCGACTGTTTGCTGAAGACTATCAGCAACAATGCTCGATGAAAGGTAGGATTGTATTATTTTTTGCACGTCGACCGGAAGTGCGCCCCAGCTTGGCTCTAATTTACTTGGACTCGGACGCATCCCATATAATAAGCACGAATTGAAATATAAAAAACATATGCACAATAATACAAATTTCATAAAAACCTCTATCCTTTTCAAATAATTTAATTACCTAATTGAAATTTTATCATAAAATTAGCGTCCTTTTCTATAATACGACCTAAATTAAAGAGAAGACTATTACTGCAATAATAAGAAACATTCTATTACTGAAACTGCTATTTTGGTATTATATAAATAGTTTCTCTAAAGAATTCTCTTCATAAAAAGGTTATTCATGAATCAAAGAACAATTATTTTTAGTTTATTCGCTTTTTCTGTAATAACTAATCATGCCATGCAAAGTAAGCAAGAAATTTTTGACGCAGCACGCGTATGTAACGCGCAGAAGTTGCAAAAGTTGATTACCCCCGAAAATGCTAATCTGTGTGATCAAAAGGGGATAAGCATATTGGTACATGCAACAGCAGGCGCCTACGAATATCGTCGCTTTAGCGAATTTGAAAAAATAGTAGAAATTTTAAAAAATAATAAAGCTAATTTTGATCAAAAATTACCCGACAGCAGACTGAGCGGGATAGTTTTTGCGAGCAATCTAGCATGCGCCCATGCAGAGTTACGTCCATTACAAATACTATGCGAAGCCGGAGGTGACCCTTTTTTTTCATCTGCCTCAGAAAAGCTTTCCGCCTTTCACGCAATGTTAAATCTTTCCGATGAACCAGAAAGATTTCCTTTTGCTTTCAAAGTCGCACAAGAGATGGGAAAATTTGCGCGTAATTTACACGATGCTGCTAAAGCAGTCTCTCCTTCTGCGGTAAGGCGTATGGCAAATGTTGATACGGTCAAACAAAAAGATGGGCAGAATAAAACCGCTCTCTTTTACACAATCCGTTACGGAGATAAAGCGAGTGATGAAGATCTTTCAAATGTTATTAAAACATTAGTTCAATTCGGAGCAAATGCCAATGAAAGGATTCCGGATGTTCCTCATGCGGATTATAGCTATATGCATTTGGCTACCACTGGCGCATTGCTTACTAAAAGTTTGAAAGTTCTAAAAGCATTGCTTGCTCATGGCGGTTCTCCCAGGGCTAGCGGCGATTTACCAGAAGCGCTTTGTTCTCCACAACAAATGGTTGAAGTAATGAAGAGACAAGAACCGTACGGAATGGTTATTGGTGATTTATTCCGCAAACATACTGAGCAATCACAAGAATAACTATATCTTTTCGCGCGCTGCAGCATACAACTTTTTAAGTTGCATTGCATGCGCGCAGAAAAACACTTTTTCTTTAAGTGTTTCATCTACCGTATCAGCCGGCTGAGCATGCGTGCGCCTTTTGAATGCTTCTTGATAATATTCCCGGCTAAAGCGAATGGGCTTGAGATCGCTCAAATGCACCCCATCATACCACTCTTCCGCCTTTAAATCGTGATTATACTCAAATGAGACGAGCGAATATTCATGCATCGCGATGATCTCTTGCACTGAAAGTTCTTGAGCAGGGTTTTCGTGCAATCGTGAAAAAGTTTCTTTATGTTTCTTGTCAATTTCAGTTGCACGCGCAGGGGTTAATGCGCGCAAGAACTGCATAGTTTTTGAGTGAGGCACCGCATAGGCAATAGTAGGATTATCATAGTCATCAAAACACACTAAATCGCGATCAACGCTCACCTTTCCCGTGACATACGCGTCAATAAAGCATTTTACTTGATGCGGATACGCTACCCTATCCAATGCCGCCATTTCTTGTATTATTCTTTGCAAAGCTTCACCGCCCATTGCTCCTAAGAGAACGCTGAATGAAAATACTATTTTAAAGGTATCCATATTCATCTCCTTCTTTAACATTTATTGCGATAACCTACCACAGCACTCGATTATTTACTATTTAAGTTTCTGGGTAGAACTGATAGAATAAGGTATCGCACTACATTGCATAATTACACGAGGATAAACATGAAAACATTTCAAGCAATTGCCTTACTTCTTCTAGCTCTACCCTTTCACTCCTACAGCTGGAACCCTTTTGAAAATTGGGGAATCTATAAAGATGAAAAAGAACTCGTTCAAGGTTTAATGCCTATTATTACGGTGGGCACTTCGCGCGTAAATGATGCTGATATTAAGCGATTAGTTGAACTGCTTAATAAACGAACTATCGATTCTAATCTTGATCGCCAAAAAGTAATCCACGCACTTATGCAAGAAATTGATATCAAGATCGATCAATATAAAGAAATACAAAAAGATGGACCTTCGTATTCTAAAGCTACCGAGGCTTTTGCGTATGCCGCATTTTTTGCGACAGTCTCAGGAATATATTTGTATAAAGAGATCACCCATGATCAAAGTAAAAGAGATATAGAAAGTAAATTGCGCGCACTGGGAGCAAGCTGGGTGATTGGTGGCAATGGAAGCGCCTCTGCGTATGTTCCATTGGGCGCCGATGAAAGAGCAGTTAAACACCAATTAAGAAGATTGGCGGGCTTGAATGATCTAACAGGCGTTTGGAGCCTTTTGAGTGGCGTGGGTGCGCTCGTATTCGGGCTATTCGCCATGGATCAGTTTCTGGATAATAAATATCCTGAATATTATGAGAAACGCTTTGAAGAGATCAAGCAAATGATTACGGCGAAATTAGAAAGTGGTGAATAGGTGGCTCAAAAAGTAAGAATTCTCAATAAGCTGGCGCGAAACAATCTTCATGAAAATTTAGCGGCTCGCAACGCAACTGCCGTTACGCGAATTTTATCTGATAATGAGTATCGTGTTGCGCTCTATAAAAAACTTCAAGAAGAAGTCGGCGAATTTCTAGAAACTCCAATTACGGAAGAACTTGCTGATGTTTTGGAAGTTGTTTATGCGCTTGCGCCTTTAGTTGCCGGATCTCAGGAAGAATTGGAAAAAGTGCGCATTGCGAAAAAAGAACATCGCGGTGGATTTGATAAAAAAATGTTTGTTATGGAAATTCACGAACCACAATAATAAGGAACAACTATGAATAGCTGTGTAAAATTCTCATTTCTCTTACTGTTTTCTTTTCATATTTCAGGATGTGAAAAAGCACCACTTGCACCCCTTAAAAGTATTCAAGCAAATCAGCATTGTATTAACATAATAGATATAGCAGATATAATGCCTTCGGCCTTTAATGAAGAAGGCAGGGAACACTTCAAAAAAGCCTTCGATTTAATAGATCTTGATACTGCAGTCGCCGATATTTTCGACGCTTTACAATTACCATATCCTGGCGAGACGGATCAGGATAAATTGGCTAAAATTGCTCTCGGAAAAAAAACATTCGATAACATTTCATTATCTGATGAACAGGCGCTCTTATTGGTTCATCAGATAGAAGCAGAAGAACTGTTTAAACAATTGAAAAATAAGCAACCTGAACTATATCCGTGGCTCATGGGTCTTCTATCAGCAAAGGGAGCTGAGAAACAAAGAATCGCATTGAAAAATTCAAAAAAGCAAATTTCATAAGAAATGGACGTATGAAAAAACAATTATTACTCGCTGCAGTCCTTTTATACATCATCTCTCTTTCATCAGAAATTTTTGCGATGCAAGCTGCAGAAAAAGAGAAACTCAATAAAGAACTTAAAAGCGTAGTATTAGCAAATTTCCCCATCTGGAGTGAATGGGACCAACCAAACGCTTGGGAACAATTTAGCCCTGAGGTGGTCACGAATTATCCATTCATTGAAACAACCAGCCGATTAATACAGCAAGGTGCCGATCCTGACACCATAATAAGTGATACTGCCTGGGAAACATGGCTCCATAGAATTGCGCCTCTTGATAAATACTCACCGCTCGTTGAATATCTTTTAAAATCTGGAGCATCGCCCAAATCCTTGAATCGTGATGATGAGACGCCCTTGCATCATGCAGCAATGGGCGGAGCACCCAAGAATACTCATTTGCTTTTGCAATCTGGAGCCAATGTGCACTCCCTGAATTGCATTAATCAAACTAGCATGAGCCAAGGCGTTCTTCGCATGTTGATTGGGGAGGTACGAAGACGACGCAAAGACCCTATAAGATATGAAAATTATTTAGAAACCGCTAAGATTCTTTTAAGTGCTGGAGCCGATCCCGAGCAGGACAGCTGTGGCGGAACAGCAATCGAAATGGCAGAACACTACAATTTAACTGAATTTTCTGATCTGTTTAAAGAAACCCCAAAAAAATAGCACTTGATTCATTAAAAACAAAGGTAAGATTTGCTCACTAAATATCATTGGAAACAACCATGAAAAAATTTTTTATATCAATTCTTTTTATATTTCTTCTGGCCAGTCCATTAGCCGCACCTGCTATGTGGCTTGGAGGTGAATTGCCTCTAGATTGCGCCTCTGAAAATGCTAAAAAGAACTCGCAAGTAATCAATCAACAGCATATTCTTGAGCTTTGCCGTGCAGAAAAAAAAGATACAGAACCTTGCAAAGTAATTAATAATGTTTTTCAACGTTCTCCTGAATGGTTCAGAATGTCCTTACTCAAAAGATTGTGGCATTACAATAAAATTCCGATGCCTGCAGATATCAGCAGAGGAATTCTGTATCGCAATGCAAGAGAATTTGGTGCCATTCAAATGGACTGGGATATGAAACGAATTGACGCCGAAGCGAGTATGCTATGCGATGAGTATGATAAAAAATCTGAGCTGAATAAAAAGTAAAGAACGAATGTTATGCCACAACCAATCGATTCTCTTTCTCCCTCAGAACGCCAAGAGCTGTTTGATGCACTCTATTTTTTAAAAATCGCAGAACTGGAAACTCTTGCCGACTATTTGCAAATACCGCTTGATGGTCCGAAAGCAGAAATAATCGATCGCATTATACAGTATTTTTCTACAGGCAAAAAACTACCAATAATTCCACTGCCAGAAAATTCTAAAGCAAAGAAAAGCCAATTGTATCAATTAAGACCAGAAACAGTAATGCTGCATGGCTCTTATAAAAATGATGGAAAAACGCGCGCTTTTTTTAAAAAATTAATCGGTTCCCATTTTCATTTCACCGCATTCGGGATTGACTGGATCAATGCCCGCTGGAAGGCTGGCAATCCACCCACCTATCAAGAATATGCTCATATGTGGCAGCAAGAGTATGAAGCTCGAAAAAAGCAACCGGTAAAGCCAAAAAAAGAATGGGCTCTCATTAATTTTATGCAGCGCTATTCCTGTCAAAATCCGAATGCCTCAAAACAAGAGGCAATGAAGGCCTGGAAAAAGGTGAGAGAAGAAAAAGTTATTTTTGTGCAAACAATGATTAAAAAAATGCTTTAGCTAAAGAAAAAAAATTCATGTTCAAAAAGTTAATTGCAATAACACTCATTTTATTTTCTTTATCAATTATGCCATCGCCCGGTGAAGAATCAACTCTTGATAAAATAGATAAAGAAATGGCCACGTTAGAGCGCCTGAATTTAGAATTGGAAATTATTAGGCGAAATCCAGACCGATATGCAAATACTTATTTCAGCTTACTCCCTTTGGATTTATACAACTATCAAATGCAATCTATCTCTAAGAGAATTCAAGAACTGGACGCTGAAAAGAAAAAGTTGCGCCGGATTCAAGAATTGCTCATGGTAGGGCCATTCGATTTGCATATGCCATCCGGGATTAGGGTTACCGGCCTGATTCCCGGAATCGACATATGAAATTGCTTCTCATAACTCTTTTAATCTTTTCATCACTGCATGCCATGCAAGAAGATCAAGAGGGACCATTAACCCTTGAACAACGCTTCAAAAAAGCTGCTCTAGAAAATGATTTGTCAACGGTTCAAGCTTGCGTGGCAAATGGAGTAAATATTAATGCCGGTTCTTATCCCTGGAGCACAGCCCTTTCAATCTCATGCTGCAATCAATGTTATCCCGTTGCTCATTTCTTATTGCTGCAAAAAAACATTGAGGTTAATCCCCATAGTGAATATCCTTACGGTTCAAACTTACATTCGATTTTTTTCAATTATCAAAACAGAACCAGGAGCGCTTTTACCGAAGAACAAAAACTTTCGCTCACGCGGCTATTTTTAGCCAGAGAGGCTAATCTCGATATAAAAGACATGGACGAGGATACCCCCTTACAAGTTGCTCTCAAAGTAGTACGCAAACGCGATGCTTGCTTGGAAAGAATCAAACTTTTGGTAAGCGCAGGATCTAAAATGGAACTGAATAAATGCGATAAAACACCTTTAACAATCGCCTTAGATCGCGAGCTTCCGCCTGAATATGTTCATATTTTATTGCAATCGCCTCATGTTGATTTACAAGATGTTAAATCATTACTATCGAAGAGTCTCACAAACTTTCATGATCAATTAAAGCAGACACTATCAATCGATGAGCCATTTGTAAGAACTACTTTTGAATCATTACGAGCAAGGCTCAAAGATAATGCGTCTGCGAAAGCATTATTACAATGCGAAAGCCAGATGAATAATTATATCGGTGAAGAAATCCAAGCACTTAACATTCATATTTGTTCTATGGTGAACTTTAGATCTAGCCTAAGCGCACAATTTGTAGAATCATGCAAAAAAATTAAAGAAAGACGAGATATTCATCTCATGCTTGCACGATATTATAAAACACGCATTTGGCTTGAGCGAGCACGAAGGCTTAGAAAAATTTCGCTGCCATTAGATGTTATAAAAGTAATCGCATCTGCAAGCGTGCAATGATATTAGAAAAACAATTTCTCATGGATGAGAATCCACAATTTTATGAATTGATCGCCAACTAATCACATTTCCTTTAGAGCGGCTTTGATTTTCTTTGCCTCCATAAATTATATATCCATTTTCTGGATTTGCTTTGGCCAATTCATTCCAATAGGTTAAGCCGTCAAAATAGCTGGAATCTATTGTTTCTCCTGCTTTAATTTCAATGGGAGTTAAAATGCTACCCCGATCAATAATGCAATCCATTTCATGGCCATGGCTATCGCGCCAGAAATAAAGGCCAGGCTGAGCTCCTTTATTATAATATTGCTTATAAAGCTCGTTAATAATCATTGATTCAAAAAGACCGCCGCGCAAATAATGAGTGTTAAGATCCTGCTCAGATCTAATCTCAAGCAGATTACAGGCAATACCCGTATCTAAAAAATATAATTTCGGTGCTTTAATTAACCGCTTACTAAAATTGGTAAAATGGGGTTGCAAAAGAACGATGATATAACTGGCCTGCAATACCGAAAGCCATGATCGGGCCGTGTGCACATTTATCCCCGCATCGGTTGCCAAGGCTGAAATATTTAATAGTTGCCCAATTCTTCCGGCGCACAATTTAATAAATCGTTGAAATGCTCCCAGATCAACCACTTGCGTAATCTGCCGCGCATCACGCTCAATATAATTTAAAATATAGGAAGGATACCATTCCTGAGGAAGTAATTTTTGCTCAAAAATACGCGGATATCCCCCATAAAAGATCGCTTGCTCATAATTGGCAATAAGCTTATTCTCAATAAGTTCTTTAAGCGAAAGGGGCAAAAGCGTGAGAACTGCCATGCGCCCTGCCAATGTTTGCGAAATAGCTTGAGTAACTAAGAAATTTTGAGATCCCGTTAAAATAAAATAGCCATTGCGCCTCTCTTGATCTACGTACGTTTGAATGTATGAAAGAAGATCAGGAACATGCTGAATTTCGTCTAAAATGAGACCATGCTCATTTTCATATTCCCGTAAAAACCGGCGAGGATCATCAGTGGCAAAGGAGCGCCGATCAATATCCTCAAAACTGATATAGGTATGCTCTGGAAACGTGGCTTTAGCGATCGTGGTTTTTCCCGATTGCCGGGGACCTAAAATGGTGACTACCGGTAATTTGGTGGCAAAATAACGTAGCCGCTCTTCAATATCTCTTTTAAACACAATTTTTCCTCAATTTATAGCCAATTCTGTACACATTATATAATCGATTAACCAATTTACACAACATTTGCCTACAAGTTTATTCGATTGTCTCTTTTTAATCCTTTATAAATTGACAAATACGCAATTTTTGCCATACTCAGAATAGGTGTAAAAATCATTATAAATGGAGAAAATATCATGAAAAAACTTATTATTTCACTACTTATTCTAACCACCATGGGATTTCTATCTTCTGATGCGATGTTTAGAGCCCGATTTACATCGGCCAACAATGCCTTGAAAGCAGTTAGCAGTCTCAAATGGGAAGTTAAGCCCACCTTTGAGCAGCGCGTCGCTGAGGTTAAAAACCAATATCCGATGCCAAAGCTTCCTACTCATAGAATTCAGAATAGAGACCTTTGGACTCATGAATCCCTGTGCGAAAGAATCGTAAACCAAACAGATGTGGCAAGACAAGATAAAAGAGATCTTAATTGGGCTCGAATTTGGGCTCCTCCCTTTGCTTTATTAGGAAATGAGCTTACGGGTTTTCTTGGATTAACATATTTCTTAAGCGCTCGAGATTGCTATAGAAATTCGAATAATAAGCTTAAAAAACTCGAACAAGAAATAAAAGATTTAGTAAAAGAACAAAACAGAGAATTACGTTTGGCGGATGACATTCAATAGTATGCAATAAATTTTATGAAAAAATGGAGATTATTATGAAACGTTTATTATTTTTAACTTTACTCTTGCCTATTCTTACCCCTGCAATGGAGCCTGCGCCAAAGCCGCCGGTTTATAATCCCCCTTCGCTTAAATTTTTATCTGCCCATAAGGCAGGCCAAGCCTATAGCTCAGAAGAATTGGAAGAAGCTGAATTACCGCAAGAAATTAAAGAAATTTGCTCCTTCATGGAAAAGCATAAGGATCTTGTATCTTATTATGATGAGGTTGCTCCTGAAAATATCGATGCGCAAACTCTTGAATTTGCACGAGCACTAGAGGAAAAGCTAGAACTTACTGCTGAGGAAATAGCAAAAAAATTAACCGATGCAAATAGAGAAGAAGCGCGAGAAAAAGCTTTGGCATATACGCAAACTCTTTTATCAGCAGCATGCCATCAAGGCATTCTTACTCAATCATTATTAGATGATCTTTATACTATAAATCCCCATCTTGAAATAAGTAATGTTTCTCCACATTCTCAATGGAGCTCTCCTATAAATCTTGCTGCGGTAAAGGGTCATACTAAAACCATATTGTTGCTGCTCTCTCGCGGTGTTTCTATCGAAGATAGAGAAGGCTATGATAAACGAACTCCTTTGATAACCGTAGCAATGGCCAGCGAAGCTCCTGGCCGATTAACAACTCTCCAGTTTTTATTAGAAAAAGGCGCACACGTGAATGCAAAGAATTTGTACGGTGAGACCGCATTACACCATACGGTTGAGAGAGGATTAGTAGAAGAAACCAAATTACTTCTTGCGCATAAAGCAGACATTAATGAGCCTAATAGCCATCAAAAGACTCCGCTTTATATGGCGGTTGATAAGAAAAATTTAGCTTTGATGCAAATACTTCTTGAAGCTGGCGCAACTATTGATCCTCAATCATTAGAAAAATGTTTCAGCGAAAAATTTAAAGAGGGAATAGTCCTACTCAAGAAATTTGGGGCAGATATTAATATATTAATTCATGGACAGATGACAGCACTGCATGAAGCAATTCTCTGGAATAACATTCCTTTTGCAACCTTTCTTCTTGGTTTAGGCGCTGATCCAAATGTTCGCGGACTCGAGAATGAAACTGCTCTTCTTACTGCAATCTGTCAAAAAAATACAGAAGCGGTACGCATATTATTAACCCATGACGCCAATCCTCATGTCACCAATCGCTTTAATGAGCAAACATTAACCATAGCACTTGCACGTTCTGCATGCACCATTGCATCCTTATTATTGGATCATGGGGCAGCACTCCCTGAAGATATTTCCATTCGCCATTTAAGTAATGTCGCTGCTGCAGGAGATTGCGATCTATTACAAAGACTTTTAGATGCCGGAGCATATAGCATTATTCAACACAGTGAATTTTTACGCAGTAAGCTATTAGAAAAAGCGGCAAATATCACGGTAAAAGATTTTATAGAAAGCTACCACCAGCAAAAGCAATATGAATTGCTGCCATGGTATAAAAAGAAACTTGTTGATACAAAACGCTTTATAAAAGATCACAAAAAGGCCATTACCATAACTGCTGCGAGCACAGCGGTAGGCGCAGGCATTTGGTATTGGTTAAAGAATAAAGAGAAATAATGGAGATTATTATGAAACGTTTATTATTGCTTGTAGCCTTACTCTTGCCTCTTTTGGCACCTGCAATGGAACAATCGCGATCGGTTCCCATGCAGAACAATTTACAAGAATCTAAAAATGCGGTGAACGTTGAAAATCAACAAAACCAAGCGTCTGATTATTTAGGATCGTATTATTTTCACCCCTATCGAATTGCTGCTGCTCTTGCTTTGGTAAGTCCTTCAAGTTGGCGCAATGGTTTGTATAATAATTCTCGCAGATTATTCCCTTTTAAATTAACTAAATTTAGACCGCTCTCTTATGCCATTTTAACTGCATTTAGTGGCGCAGTTTTAGAAGCTGCTTTAGACGGTTTTAATAAAGATGAAATAATTACAAAACGCACTACGAGCAAGTTAAAAGATTCCTCAAATGAAAACCCTCTTTTTATAACATTAAAAGAGAGGCATCAAATACCAAAATTTGGACCTACAAAATCTTCTTACCGTTTCTTTCTTCATAAAAACGAATTATCTCTTTGTGACAATAATCCTGACTGGGTCGAGCATATAGGGTACGCGGACATCTCGTGTTCTCAAAACTCTTCATGCTGGCTAGACTGGCTGGAAATAAACCCGAAAGAACGGAAAAAAGGATATGGATCATTATTATTACGGCAGATTGGTGATTGTCTAGAAAAAAATAATTATAAATCGATATGGGGGATTGCCATTCCAATACATTTGAAAGAAGGCGAAAACGCTTCCAAAATCGTACCTCGTCTCTATTCTTTTTATGAGAAAATGGGAGCGCAATCTTTTTATACTAATTTCCCGTTGTATTCATACAAGTTTAAAAAGAAATCAAACAAAAAAGATATTAAATAATGGGGGACATATGAAACGCTTATTATTGCTATTTTCACTTATAATTCCTGCTTTGACACCCGCAATGGAAGTACCACTGAATCCCACTATTGTGGCAACCCCAACGACGCAAGTTTTAAGTTTAAAACAACAAGCAGCGCGAGCAGCCTGCCGCGCAATACATCCCGATTCCAAAAAAGTATCACTTGATCAAGCAAAAGTAGCAGCCACAAAAGCAAAAACTATTACAAATCCGGATGTTAAAGCATATCTTTTAGCTGGCCTAAAAGTGGAAAATGCTGATGCATTTGAGGCGATGCTTACTGAGGAGCCTCAAATGTTAACCAAACGAAGATTATTTGCTGAAACCCAACTAACTCAAGATACAAAAAAAGTTTTGTTTCTTGAAAGACATGATTGGCAATTTCACACTAATCAATTATTCTGCCTGGATATTCCTACAGGCAAAGAAACTATTATTGATCTCAATAAAACACCCTATCATCTATTATCTCTGCCTGAAGACGAACCTAATTATTTTTATATTCCCAATCATGATGGATCTCAATTGGCACTTGCATGCACAAAAAACTTAAATTATTCCAATTACGATGGCCGAGTATTTTTAGTTATCTATGATGCTGCAACTCAAAAATTTAATGAAATTATACAATTACCAACTTCCAACATTCAATTGCGCGCATTGAGCAATAATATAGTGGTGGCTAATCGCACTACGCAAGATCCTGAAGAAGTCCGTACTTATTTGATTGACTGCGCACAAAAACGTATAACAACGGTACCTCAACCGCTCTTAAGTGTAAGCAAATCAGGCAGATATTTTACCACCAAAACAACGGATCAAAACGTAACTCTTCATACTTCAGATGGCAGTGCGATTGGCGTATTTAATCATACTCGAAGCAAACCTGCATTAAATGAAGCTGAAACCCAGATAACAACAATTGTTAACAATGGTATTCATATTTATGATATCAATACTCGCCAGTTATTACATCGTATCGAATACCCATTTCTGGTTGATAGAGTATTATTTAAAAATGATCATACAGTTATTGCCCGTTCAAATATAACTCACGATGGGACCTATGCATACTATGAAACTGATCTAAAAACTGAACACACCAAAGAATTAGTAAAAAGTCGATATAGCACGTACGTTAATCGTGATGGATCATTAAGCCTTACCGGAGGTCGCGGGCCTATTACATTAGCTACTACAGAAAATAAGAACCATATTAAAACCTTTAATAATGCTGACGAATCTTGGGCATATGAAGGAGGTTTTGCTAATAATGATGAACATATTTTAATACAAGAAAGCTCTATGTATTTATCATTTCAAAATATATGGATAAAGCGATATCCAACGTTTAAACGCATCACCAATAATATACCCCTTGAGCAATTGATTGATTTGTGCGTAGAAACGCGTGAAAAAAAAGAGCAAAGCTGGATGAGTTATTTGCGAGAACTTGTGCTCAATGCAAGCGCATAAGAAAATTATTAATACAATGGAGAAAATCATGAAACATTTATTATTGCTTTTTTCACTTATATCTACTTTGGCCTCAGCAAGTGAAGCACCTCATGAAAAGATAACTTTAAGCGCAGAAGATATTAAAGCCACTGCCCATTCGCACGTTCTTAAAAAATTCTTTGCACCTGAGTTGCAAAAAAATCTGTTTACCAAAGAAAATAGCCATGAGTTTTTCTTACCAAATCATACTACTCCCGAAGATTTTAAATTACTCATGGCGCATCTGAAGCGTATCGAAAATTTTAAGCAAGGCAATTTAAGCAATGCGGCATTCGATTCGTATCTGCAACATGCATCTATTAAAGATATAGCCAGAACTGTTGCACTCGCTGATTTCTGGGAAGTGCCAGAATTACTCGAAAAAGAACCACTTTTATTGCAAAAACTTGCGGCACGTTGTGGCAACAAGAATGCTGTTTCTGAATATTTATCAGAAAAACACCCACTTTCTTCGCAAGTACAATGTTATCTTGCTAAGAAATTAAGCGCCCAACATATGCCAATGCTTACCTATTGGCTCCTACGCGGACATCAAGAAGTAGCAGGCAAAACACCCTCCAGCATTGTGCGCTGCAAAGAGCATAAAAAGCCCGTTCAATCGTTGGCAGTTTCTGCAGATGGCTCATTGCTTGCATCGGGGTCAAGTTCTCATACCGGCATACATTTATGGAATGCCTCATCGGGTAAACATCTCAGAAAATTTGAAAATCGTGATTGGAGCGAACAAACAGTTTGGAAAGAGCCTCATTATTCAAATGACGGAAAAGTTGTAAGGTTCGAAATTTTTAACTATCCTGAAAAAGTTACCCGTCTTTCTTTTGCAGGCAATAACGAGCTTTTTGCCGTAAGTGAAGCAGATGGAAATTTTGAAGAAATATTTAGCAAAAATATGCTGTTACCTATTTCAGGTAAAACGGTTGATAAGCCGCCTCATGTGAAAGCCTATGTAAATGGCTACAATACCGATAATTATGTGGTTGCCGATATTTACCGCGCAAACCAAGTCTCAACACAAAAAACTAGATGGATACCAAAGCAAAATCATTCTCTTCCAGAAAGTTATCAGACGCTTTCAATTGCCAAAGATACCCGGCAACGATTAATCGCAGTGAGTCGCGCCTATGCTCCCCATCCTACCGTTACATCACTATCACTCAATCTTGCTCGCCCCTGCCTGCATGCATTATTTGATGCTCGTGCGCAAAACGTGGGGTATATATGCGATGATAACACGCTGAGAGTATGGCAACTTGCCACTAATAATATTAGAGATATTGGCGTAATAGCATCACCCCTTAAACATTCCTATGATATTCCTGGATTTGCTTGGAATTGTGACAATACTCATATACTCACTGTTCATGATGATCTAAAGGCACGTATTTGGAATTCACAAGATGGAACACATGCCGAGTTTCCTAATACAAAAGCCGCTTTCTTTAGCCATGATGGAGCACTTCTTTTTACTATCTGCGCAGAACAAAAAGACGCGAGTATTAATATTTGGCAAGTAGTAAACGGCAGATTAATCCTTTCTCTTAAAAGCGAGAAGAATATCAGCAATGCGCTATGCATGCCGGATAATGCTTCACTTGCTATCGCCGATATTGAAGGAACCATTAAAATAATCCCACTCTATGATATTCAAAAGGCTCAAACAACTATTAATGATCTTTCTTTTGACCAGATACTTCTTTTATTATTCGGGCATTCGTTTAATAAAGAAACAACTCAAGTCTCATCCAATGATGCAATTTACAATAGAATTGCCTCACTTCCGCAAGGAATTCGCCAAGTATTTATGAAAACTATTTGGCCTCATGTATATAAAGAGCCCAAGCCTTTACCCAATTCCTAACTTAAATCTACATTACAGGAGTGGGGGCATCTATATTGCCTCTGAAATAGATAGCCTATCGCCAGTTCTTTTTACAAACCTTGAAATCCATCTTGACTAAAGGCTTTTTTGACTTTAAATTCTTATTGAGAATTTATTTTATAAAATAGAAACAAAATACTTACCGGTTAACATGTTCAAAAAGAGATCATGGGTGCTTGCAGCCAGCGCACTCCTCATTCTTTCTCCTGCACTCCGCGCTATGGATAGCGAAGGCCCAAATCCCCGCTCACGATGGTTCAAACCTTTGATGATAATAGGCGGTGGCGTTGGCATAAGCGCCGCAGCATTCTACCTCTTATCCCCTGAGCGTACAATGGACCCTGAAACAAGAATCATGTATAGATTCTTAGGCAATATGCAAAATAATGCTGAAACCAAGCAAGAAAAAGCCCTTTGGCAAATGTGTCGAGATATACTCAGAAATCCTCCTCGTAACTAATTAATAGGTTCACTATGTTAAAAAAAATACTTATTTTTGCTTTCGGTTGTGCATCATTAAGCCATTCGATGAGCCCTGATAAAGAAACCCCTTATCTATATCGATTCATCAAAAATCAACCAGAATTTGAGAAACAATTACAACTTTTAAAAGCAACAAATTCTGCTGATCGTATTACAGCTAACAATCTCATCGAAAAAGTTAATCCAGAAATTGCTGATCTCCGCACAAAACTTGGCAATTATCCCGCCGTTCCATCCTCAAGAAATATAATGGGACATTTCATGAGAACTTCTTTGGCTGCAGGCGCGTCATTATTTTCGGGTGGTGTAATGCTCCATGCGCTCAATGAAGCGCGTAGATATGGTAACATGCATGACTGGTACAACCAAAGAGATTGCGTCAATGCTTTCTTTTGCTTATTACCCATTTTTGCAATTTCCAGCGGCGTTATGATTCATTTTAGAAGAGGATTTAGTGCAGCATCTACTTTAAGAAAAGCTAATCTCGCAGATGTGAAACATCTAGAAAATCTCACCACGAGTAGAAATAAAGCACAATCCTTCTTGGATCAAGATGCCGTAAAAGCAAAGAGCTAAGGGATCGCCAATTCCTTAATCCAATAGCACAATTCATGCTCTTCATCTTTTACTGATCCATCAGCTTGAATGGTAAGCCACGAAAAGGTAATAATCATTTGGGTAGGCGTATAGCCTGCCACACGATATAACTCTTCCAGCCCTTTGTAATCGGCCGGCTTGAGCGGATGCTGCTCATGACTTTCTTCCGCAAAACAAAGAGCGGAATAGTGTAATGTTTTTGCATGTTTTGCAATCAAGGTATGTAATTCTTCCAGCAATAATGTATCGCGATGCTCAGAAACAATAATGGCTTCCGGAATATAGTAGAATTTTCTAGAATCATAGCCATTCTTTTTGAGCAATTCATTTGATCCTTTAAAGTGCACATCAAAATCGGCAAATCCGGTGCCACTTATCCAACCGATCGGCTTACCATCTAAATACGCCATTATTACCGAAGAATGAGGCAAGCTCGCAAACCATTTTAAATATTCATGCTCCACATTCGGATTGCCTTCATATAAATAAGGATAATCGCGAAATACCGCCATTCTTTGCTGAGCCATGAATGGCAGAATATTTTGCAATTCGTTGCCGACAAGCAACTTGAATGTATATTCTTTAGAATGAGCAAACAGTAAAGAGGTGATTCCTATCATTACCAGCAAACAATATTTGTTCATTATGTTCCCCTTTTTGAGATCACTATAATATTATTGATGCCCTCTTCACAAGCATAATTTTTGAATTTGGCTTTTTCAGAAAAAAAAGCGCGCTGAAAAATCAACGCGCTCTAAAACAGATAGTTTTTAATTACTCGTACTATTTTTTCTATTGAGAAGAGCTTGCTAAATACAAAGCTACCAGAACTGGCAACATTCTCTCTAAACCTGCGACTCTCGCTGCAGTATATATGCTACTCAAATGCCTTGGAAACTTAATAGCTCCATCATAATTATTTTTCTTTGCGATAGCTTCAAGCGACTTCTGATTCTGTTTTTTAAAAGCATCGTTATATGCTTCTGTCTCCATATCCTGATCAGATTCAAAATTAATAAAACGACGCACGTGAAATTGCTCTATTTGTTTGGGAGAAAGATTTGAAAAGGGATTGTCCACTAATTGCGTAGAAAGTTCATTACTGAACTTTTCCATCTCTTGTTTGCGAGCTCGCAATGATTCCAGTAAACCAATCGCTTGAATATGGCTCACGGTATAGACAGTATCTTTTGTATCAAAATCTTCAAAAACAACTGAACCGCCACTTGTATCTACCGTCACTCGCCCACTAATATATGATTCAATAAAACATTTCACTTGGTGCGGATGGCGCGCTTCATCGAACGCAATCATCTCTTTTACTTTTCTTTTTGGTGCTTCACTGCCCATAAGCGCAATGCTTTGCAATACAAAACATGTAAGTATAAAATTTTTTCCCTTGATAATCATACGTTCCCTCTAAAGTATTAAAATGTTGTATTTACCGGCAGAAAGTATACCAAATAAGGCATGTATTCGCTACGGCTCATGAAAGACATATGCCGGCAACTTTGCTAATCTTCTTTTTGGTAATAATCTAATTAAGGAACTTTTTTATGAAATCATTTGTTATACAAATCGCAGCACTCGTAGCTATAGCCGGATATGCGCATGCGGGGAGCACTAAATCTGAGATTTATTATAAAGTAAGCCTTCATATCATCCATGCGCAGCAGCACTCTGCACGCGAAGAATGGCAGCAATGTTCTGAATTAGTTTCAGCACTTGCGCGCCGCTGCGATGAGACAGCGCATGATACCAGTCCTCACGCATTTAACAATTCTCAGAATGACGCCATTAACACCATCAAAAAAGTGTGTGCATTATGCAAAAATAAAGATGGCTTACACATTGATATCGATACCGGATCAACTCGTGTAACTCTTCCTAATAACGGATTATTCATCGCATTTGAATATTTTGTGGCTCAGCAAACGTCCTATGAAAATAAAAGTAGAATAGCTGCACTCATGCAACAAATAAGAGAATCCAATAACTGCGCAAATCGAGATGCATTATTGCATACATTATCAAATTTGGAAACTGCATTTTCTCTTATGTCTGGCAGTGCTGGGCTTTCAGTACACAATTTTATAGAAGAATAAAATTTAATAAAAAGAGAACAGTATGATTAAACATCTTTTAAGAGCATTATTAGTATACTCTACGATATTAGCAAAGGATTGTATGAACGATTTTAAGATTAAAAAAATTATTGATCTAAGCCATTTGCTTGATGCAACAAATCCTACCTGGGATGGCTCATGCGGATTTGATTTACCAACAACGCTCGATCATCACGAATGTGCTTCTGAAACCAAATATAAACTACACGCTCTGCATCTCAAAAAATCAGGAACCGGAACTCATATCGATGCCCCTTTGCATTGCTTTCCTTCGCAAGCTTCTGTTGCAGAACTATCTCTTGAGAACTTAATTGTTAAAGCATGCGTAATAGATGTTTCTTCAAAAGCATCGGCGAATTATCTAATAACCGCTGATGATATTATTGCATTCGAAAAATCATATGGCCCAATAGAGAGAAATAGTTTGGTTATTGCCTATACCGGATGGAGCAAATATTGGCCCGATTCAAAAAAATATCGCAATGAGGATACGCAAGGTGTTATGCATTTTCCCTCATTTTCGGCGCAAGCGGTGCAACTGCTGATTGACCGCAATGTAGCAGGAATTGCCATTGATACACTCTCTCCTGATTGCCCTGGCAGCGGCGATCCCGTGCACAGACTTATACTCTCGAATAATAAATACATCATTGAAAATATCGCCAATTGCGATCAATTGCCACCTACTGGCGCATATGTTATTGCGCTTCCGCTCAAAATAAGTGCGACTGAAGCACCAGTGCGCATTGTTGGTTTGATCCTAGAATATGATAATGAAAGGATCCAATTTGAACAAAAATTTATATAAGTCTTTGGAAAACTTTTATCATAGTGAAAATCCCGCTTTTGATGTTTTCTTTCCCGGCAATAGCTATATAAACTATGGCTATCATGAAGACCCCATAGATCCATCGCATATCATCACGGCGCAAGAAAGGCTTGAATCTCAGGCAGCATTATACGATTATATTTTTAAAATTCTTAATCCCATCCCATCCGATTCTCTCTTAGAAGTAGGATGCGGAAGAGGAGATGGTGCAGTTCGCTTACTAGAAAAGTATGCTGTTAAACAGTTAAAAGCATTAGATCTTCTTCCTCAGCAAATTGCTGCCGCTTCAAAAAGGCATCACAGCATTTTAATGCATAATAAAAATATTAATTTTCATGTGGGATCTGCTGAAAAAATTCCATTCGCAGCAAACTCTTTTTCTAAAATTTACTCAGTTGAAGCAGCGCAGCATTTTGATTCATTAGACAGATTTTCCCATGAATGCTCCAGAGTTCTGCAACCATCAGGAAAGGTTGTTATCTCTACGTTTTTTGCTACTAGCATTTCTGTTATGGATGATTTAAAAAAATGTATGCCAGATACTATTGGAACAATAGATAAGATACGGCCAATAGAAGAGGTTATCAATGCATTCAATAATACTGGATTTAAATGCACACTTTCCCAGGCGATCGGCAAAAATATTTTTCCCCTATTCGATCAATGGTTAGCGCAACAAAAGTTACAAGATTGGGCCCGTCTTTGGGTAAAATTATGGGAAAATGGAATTTTGGAATATTATGTTTTAAGTTTTGAAAAAGAATAAAAAAGACAAATGCCCTCCCGAAATTGAGAGAAAGTATCATATTATCTTCTTTTGTAAAACGTATATCAGAAACTCTTTATTCATCGATTTCACTTCTTTGCAAACCATCTCAAGAATAGTAAAATGAGGCACTGCCATCTCTTCAATCTCTTGCTGAGTAAACGCACTATAATACCGCTCTAGTTGATTGCTGGGAACTGGTTCAAAACCTTCATAGGTTCCTTGTAACACTGCTACGATAAAAATCCCCTTATCATTTAATAACTCGGCAATCTTTTGTATCGCAGGCGCCACTTCTTGCTTTCTTAAATGAATGAGTGATGCGAGCGCGAGCGCCACATCAAATGATTGGCATGATTGAAATTCCTGAATAGAGCCTAAATGGGTAGCAAGGCCTTTTTGCTTACAACGTTCAATCATTTCGGGCGTAATATCAAGGCATAAAACTGAGAAGCCTTGATTGCTGATCCATTGCGCAAAACATCCGGTGCCTGCACCAATATCAATCACCGCTTTACCGGGCGCATCGGATGCATATTTTTCAAAAAGAGGGATAATTATTTCCGGCGAAGGGATTTTTTCAAATAAATGAGCATAGTGGGTATAAAATTCTATATTCTTTTGATCAATGATGGATATGGCTTTAGCTATGATCAACTTTTATTCCCGGAGTAATCTCCTCATTTTTATGCAATACCAGACCCGTAACATTCTCTTGAACGTCATGGGTAAAATGAATGGTGGCTTGCGATTCTTTAAAGAAGAAATCTGCCGTAGATTGTGGCAGCAATATTTCCTCTTTATTTTTCATCGTCAAAATAAGATGATCTTTATCGGCCCGAATCGTTATCGTAGTTGCAGGCCTTTTATAGATATCTTCCACCATTTGCAGTTCATAGGTGCCTTCATATTTTTTTAAGATCTCAGGCTTTACTTTGCAAATAACCCTTTTACCGGGTAACTCATACGATTTTTCTGTAAGAATTGCCTTAATCTCTTTTGCAATCGTTTTATACGGTGCAAAAGCAAAATTACTCAAAATAATAATTGAAATATCATCATTCTGATAATGAAGCATATAGGCGCCAAAACCTTGTATAGTTCCTTCATGGGACCAATACGTTCCCGCTGCATCGTGATGAACTGCTATGCCATAACCATAAGCCATACCTGATTTTTCTTTTGATATAGCCACATGCGGTTTTAAAATTTCTTGCGCAATATGAGCAGGCAAAATTGTTTGATTACCACCAAACAATGCCCTATCCCATCTATATAAATCTTCAATGGTGCTATACATGCCGCCACTTCCTGCTGCCCAAGAAAAATCAAAAAAGGGAGCATTGGCTAGCGCATGATTTGCTTGAATATATCCCGATGCTCTATTGGGGAGTATTTTGCTTTGATGGTATAAACCACTGTTTTTCATGCCGATCGGGTGCAATATCTTTTCATTTAAATACGATTCAAAGGATTGGCCTGATACTTTTTGAATAATATAACTCAAGATAAGATAGTTTGAATTGCTATAGGTATAGTGAGCGCCGGGGGTAAAATCGAGCGAACCGGAATTTTGCTTAATATACTCGATCTCTTTTTCGAGCGTGATTGGTTGTAGACATTTTTCAGCAAAATCAGAAAAAAATGTGATGTTAGGAATCCCGCTGGAATGGCACAATAAGTGATGGAGCGTGATAGTTTTTGCATGAGGAAATTCGGGAATAAATTTTTCTAAAGAATCGGTAACCTTGAGCAATCCCTTCTCTTGCAACTGTAATATTGCAAACGCGGTAAATTGCTTAGTTAATGATGCAATATTAAATTTCATTTCGGGTCTATTAGCAACATTAAGCTCATGATTGGCCAGGCCATACCCTTTGCTCAGAACAATAGTGCCCTTACGCGCTACCAGAACTGTGCCACTAAAATAGCCGATTTTGGTATACGCTTGTAAAAGAGTATCAATTTTACTGGTTAATGGGTTTGAAGTCGGTTTTTTTTCCATAGAATAAAGTGCCTGCAATTGAGTGATAAGAATAGTTACTAATATTGCTTTAATATAACGATTAAACATGTCACTTCCATAAAATTAAAAAACTTAATTCAATGTAAACTATACCTTAAACTTTCATTTATTTAAATTTACGCTATTGCAGAATCACAAAGAGTACTATACTGCTTTAGTAATTTTAAATATTTAGAGGAAGTTATTATGACCGTTAAACTATTTTCTATTTTAGCTATAAGTATTTTATTTTCTCATCTATCACTATCTATGGTTCCGCGAACCAAAGAGTGTTTAGCGCAAAGAATCGAGCGAAAAGAAAATACCCTCACGCGATATGTTATGGCGACCAAAGGATGTCGCACTGGCAAAGATCTTTATTGCACAGGGTATAGTTCCGCAGGAGAATTTAGTACTCATTTTAAGGATGAAGGAGCAGTAATAAAAATTTTAATTAGCGTTAGTGGCAAGCGAGATATAAAAAATTTTAATGACGAGATCAAAGAAATTGCTGAACAATGCCTATCTCAAACAAGTAGAGATACTATTTGCGATCGGTATTCAAAGGGAACTCGTACATCGGATGAACGTGGATTAAAATTTGAAGTTGAGACCATTTTTCCGACAATCCAAGAGTTTGAGGATTATGCGGATTATAATAAATATGTGCCCTATCAACGCAAACCTTCGGAACAATTAGAAATAGAAGAGCAATTCAGAAACGCTTGTTATGATCATTTTACTCTGGAAACATGGGCTGATCTAATGGATTCAAAAATTGTAGAGCAACTGCGGGGCCCTCGCCTTGAGCGTTATAATGCTTTGAGGGAAGAACTGCCGCACGAAGTAGCAGAAGAGATTGCAAGTGAAATTAAAAAACGTGAAATTGATAATCGTCACGAAAGAGAACGTAGAAACCCATTTCTCTATCAAAAGAGTCAATGAAATCAGAGATGGTAAAGGTACGTTTTTAATCGCAATGCTTGTTCGACCGGATCGCCAAATTGATGAGTAAATGTGATCACCGGAATCGATTTTGTGGCACAATAGGCAAGAGTTGCTTCTTCAATATATTTTTTGCCAATTGCATACGATTCAACCAAAAAGGTAATCTTAGAATGTAGATAATATGTCTTATTTATTTGCTAGTCGAGCTTTAATCGCACATCCAATTAAACCCATTCCTGCTAATGCAGTTTCATAAGAAATCGTTTACTCAGTCAGTAAGACAATGATCGTCATATAGATAAGAGAATGGATTGACTTTTTCCTTGTTTTGGTAATTACAGACAAAGCCTTCCTGTTTATCCATGCTGCGCTCTATTCTGTTTAACCTATCCATAATTTTACGCCATTCTACATCATTGACATTAGCATGGTTCGCTACCTCCCGCCATTCTTTATACAAAAGTCTATATTTTGCATCTGATTCATCTTCACGCTTCTTGCACTTTTTAAAAGTATCCCAACAGGTGGACTTTTTTAATTCTACGCAGTTAAGCGTGCATCCTTCATTAGCACAGGTATAAACTCTGTTTTGCGCACTATCGGTTTCGCTTTTCATTCTATCCAATTCTTTCTTATCTGCTACTACTTTACGATATAGTTGTTTATAAATTCCCTGTTCATGAAAAGAGCGTTTTGGCAGAGAAAAAACTATTGCAGATATTTTACTTTTTTGCTCAGTCGACCTGCCCATACTTGTATTTCTGGATGGTTCGGGTCGACGCATTGCAACATGCCGAAACATAGGAAATACGTGCGTTGCTGTCAGGATGAGAAAAAAAATAGTTTTTTTCATGATGCTCTTTAGGTTGTTTAAATGAGTTATTATATCTTCGATATTAAAGTATCATTTTATCTTTTTTTGTAAAACATATATCAAACTACTTATTCATCGATTTAACTTCTTTAGAAAAAACCTCTAGAAAGTAAAATAGGGCACCACAATATCTTAAATCTCTTGCTGAGTAAAGGCGCTATAATACCCGCTCAAGATCGTTGCTGGAAACTTTTTCAAAGTGATCGCAACAGATCTTAAGCTTTTGAGCTTCAACCACTGGATTCCCAAATTGATGTATAAATTTGAGCACCGGAATCGATTTTGTGGCACAATAGGCAAGAGTTGCTTCTTCAATATATTTTTTGCCGATTGCGTACGATTCAGCCAAATTGGTCACCAGATCCCAATGGCGCCCCCGCGCAGTGAGAAATAATTTCCAATCTTCAAGACTGATATCAAAAAGCACCACGCAATCAACATCAGGCAGATTCGCACAATCAAGTTGATTAAGCTCTTTGAGCAGCGGCAGATACGGATCTTGCGGACTCATAAGCCATTCCATTCCCGGCTGCCCTAAATAGTAGCCAAATATTTTAAGGAAGTAGCCGTCAATCAGTACTGTTTTATTTTGTTTTCGCAAAAGATCAGCGTTTATTAACTGCTCAATCCACATTTGGCGAAACCCACAAAGCCCGATCGCAGCACCATAGATTTCTCGATCTCTCACGCTTGCAGGCCATTGCGCTTCTTCTGGTTCTAATACGCATTCAACATCAAATTGATCCGCAAGTAATCGCGCGAGTGTGGTCTTTCCGCAGCCCGATAATCCACAAAATGCGATTATTTTGCCTGCTCGCTTTTTTTGTATCATGCGCGGCACTGAATCAGAAATAATATGAGTAACCTTTAGCAATTTGAAGAGTTCAATAATAGCTTCATGATCACCAATAACTTCTACTGTTGGCGGTAACCCTTCAATCTCTTCAATAAAAATTCTCAACTGATTCCATGAATACTCATATCCATATCGAGAGAAAGAGAACATATATTCATATCTTTCAAGATATTTTTGGGCTTGTTCATGCGTATCAAATTCTTCTTTAAATAAAATTTGTGGCACCTCATCAGAGTTCTCTTTACGCTTGTGAATCATTACAAAATGCTTTTGTTGCCATTCGGTTTTATCGTATACTCGCAAACGTATAAATTCTTGATTTAGATCAGCAGGCTGATCTTTTTCTTTATAAATATAATCGGCAAACGCATATTCGCCTTTAACGATCGCACCATTTTTAATTAAAATATCGCAAGCATCATGAATAGTGGAAATAGAAGCACGCAATTCATGTTTATCTGCTATCGCAGTAAAAGGCATGCACATCAAAACAAAAATATATAAAGCATGCGAATGTATAAATTTCATAAAAAATACCTTTGCTCATAAACCATATTCCTGCAGAACTTATAACCGGACAAGAATAACTCTCTTAAACAAAAACATCTATTAAATATCATTATTGACCGACGGTCGGTCTATTGGTATAATAAGGCTAAAGTAAGATATTTTTAGGAGATCATCATGACCAGAACCGTAAAAAAACCCGAAGAACGCAAGGCAGAAATTATTCAAGCAGCTCGGTATTTATTCCAAACCCAGGAATATAGCAAAACCACCATGCACGATGTGATAGAAAGCCTTGGTATTGCCAAAGGTACTATTTACCACTATTTCCCCTCAAAAGAGGCACTTCTTGAGGCAGTAGTAGAAGATATAGTGGATAGCACTATCCAGCAACTGAATGATCTTATTGAAAACTCAAAAGGGAATGCCCTCGAGAAATTCCAGCACGTGATTACGCTGAGCAATATAGCTTCAAAGAATGAAGAGATTTTAAGTCACCTTCACCGTCCGGGCAATGAAGCAATGCATACCCGGCTTTTAGCTGAAACGATACTCAAGCAAGCGCCGTTGTATGAAAAGCTCATTCGTCAGGGCTGCCATGAAGGAGTTTTTAACACTGAAATGCCACTGGAATGTGCCGAATTTATCCTTTGCGCAGTTCAGTTTCTTACTGATCATGGAATTTACCCTTGGCAGCAAGAGGATGTAAGCCGCAGAGCACATGCATTCCCGCGCTTAATTGAACAAATGCTGAAAGCACCCCCAGGATCTTTTCAATTTATAACTCATCAATTTAAAGAGACCAAAAAATGAATATGAAATCAGAATACGTTTACCAACCAGTTCGCTTTTTCCTCATTGTTTTTCTCATTACCTGGATTTCAGGGTTTCTTGCTGCTTATTTGAGTTATCAAGCATATGGCAAATCAATCTATTTACTACTTATGATTCCGGGATTACTCGCACCCTTTGGCACTTCATTATGGATGATTGTATCGTCAAAAAACAAAGAGTTGCAAAAGAGTTTTTTAAATAAGCTCACCAATTTACGATTAATCAAACTATCAAGCCTCTTTGCAACCGTGCTGATTATGCCTTCCTCGGTTATCATATCAATTCTGATCTCGCTCTTATTCGGGCAATCAATTAATCAACTCAATTTTGCTGATACGTTTTCTTTTTCTGCTAAATCTGTTCCGGTATTGCTGATTCTAGCTTTACCGGCAATTTTTGAGGAATTGGGTTGGAGAAGTTATGCAATGGATAGCCTGAGCACTACTTTTAAATATTTTACCGCAACAGTAATCTTTGCTGCTTTGTGTGCCTTCTGGCATTTTCCATTATTTTTTATGCACGATTACTATCAAGAACTGGCAACAACCAATATTCTCTTCGCTCTCAATTTTGTGATAAGTGTTTTTCCAACGGTATTTATCATCAACTGGTTATGCGCAATGAATAGCGGAAGCATTGTAATTACGATGTTGTTTCATTTTTTTATCAACATTTCCCAAGAGGCTTTGCAAATGAGCCAAATCGCAAAATGCATCCAAACAGTTGTATTAACACTGATTGCTGTCATGATAGTAGTTTTTAATAAAAAGATGTTTTTTAACCGTTCAGAAATGGAGCCTGAAAGGCCTAAAAAATAAAACTTTTTTAAAATTCAAGTTTCTTCTTTTACTTTCTTGCGCCGTGAGCGATTAACCATTGTGCAAATTCTGGATCAGGTTGAAACGATGTTGCCCATTTAAGCCGGGTATTTCGCCAGCTATTATCAGCATCAGCGCCATACTTAAACAAAAGCTCGTAAACGGCCCATCTATCATTTTTATCTGATTCGTTGTTGTACCACACAATGTCTAACGGAGTTTTCTCAACATACTCGGCGCCTTTGCCCACGAATTGCTTCGCTCGGTTTATTATTCTAAAACCAGAAGCTTTTGAATTTCTATCTAAGAAAAATTTAACACGCTCAGGATCAGCATCCCAGAGCGCGGCCGCATAGGCATTTTCATCATTTATTGCACGCAAAGAAGTTTTCTCTTTTTCCTTAATTTGTTTTTCAAACTCATCAACAGTCATAATTGTATGTAAAATTGGTGGCTGCGCCCCATTAATTCCTAGAGCCGATCCGAGTGCAAATGTGAACATTACAATTTTAAAAAATTTATTCATGTTTTCTCCTTCAAATCATATACTAACTCGCTATAAGCTAGCTTCTACCTTTAGGATACCCCATTAAAACCCTTTATTTCAACGGTTTTCGGCTGTTTTTGTATCGAAAAAACCACCGATCATTACCCAATAAAGGCTTTTTTCCTTGCAATTAATACGTATACATATTATATTTATACATATAATATTAAAAATCAAAGGAAAACTATGCCTAAATATTGGATCGCCGTGGCCAGCAGAGAACATGTAAAAAATGGGCAGAAAGCGGAAATCATGCAAGTCTGCCATGGCAAAGGAGCGCCACTCAAACGAATTAAGCCCGGCGATTGGATTATCTATTATTCTCCAACGCAGATCTTTGGCCAAAAAGAGCCCTGCCGCAAATTTACTGCCATCGGGCAAATAAAAGATAAAGAGCCATATCAATTTAAAATGAGTGATGATTTTATTCCCTGGCGCCGCGATGTTACCTTTTTTGCTTCTCAAGAAGTTGCTATTGAGCCACTCATTGATAAACTTTCTTTTATAAAGAATAAAAAAAGCTGGGGTTATGTATTTAGATTTGGGATACTTGAAATACCGCATGAGGATTTTAAAATAATTGCCAAGCAAATGGGAATCAGTGAGTGAATAAGAAACCGATTGATATCGAAACAATAACCCGTTTTAAAGGGCCTGAAGAGAGCCCAGGCTATTTGCTCTGGCGCGTGAGCATGCAATGGCGCACTGCCATTGAACACGCATTAAAACCGCTCGATCTCACGCATCCGCAGTTCGTGGTGCTGGCAGCAACCGGCTGGCTCACCAGAAAAAAAGAGAATATCGCCCAAGTGGCTATCGGCAAAACGGCCGGGCTTGATCCTAATACTACTTCGCAAATATTGCGAACGCTGGAAGCTAAAAAGCTTATTAAACGGATCCACACCGTTGATGAGAGAAGTAAAAGCCCGATTCTCACCGACGCTGGTGCTGAAAAACTCGCTCAAGCAATGCCGGCGGTGGAGCAAGCGGATGCGCAATATTTTAAAGCACTTAATGAGCAAGAAACTGAGCAATTAATTGCAGTTTTTCAGAAATTGATAACAATCTAAACCATTGGATAAGGAGTAGAAAATGATAAGAGTAATTGGGTTATTTTTCTTATATGCCGGAACATGCTTTGCCGCAATGGGCCCGGTAAAAACAGCAAAAGAAGATACACTCGAACGGTTAAAAAAAATAGAAGATGCCTATTATCCCGCATTGGAATTAAAAAATGATCAGGAAAAAATAAAAGCATACGAACTCTTTAAAGTATTATTAACAAAATCATTTGCAGACTATCCAACTACGTTTGACATTGCATTTCGATATAGCGAACAGCAACCATTGCATAATGCACCTTCATCTGTTCATCATGCGCATTATTCCTCTATTATTAAAAGATTATGCAATGAAATAATGCAAATGGCTTATCAGCCTAATTTAGAGGAATCAGCGTATGACGGAGTGGTGGGCAATTGCATTACCAGTGTTGCTGCCAGCCGCCCTCGTATGAGCTTAATTATTACGGGGAATAATAGGGATTTAACTCGTGCGCATATTGAAGAAGAATTTAAAAGATTGTCCATTAGAGCGAATAACTCAGTAACTCCTGGTGAAAAGATATGGCATCACTAGATACAAGCATGCTCGCACAAGCAAAGGTGAAACAAGCGGATACTATGCATATAAATTCTTTTTATTTTCATACCAATCAAGAACAGCTTTTCAGCGTTATTGCTGCAAAAGATCACAATGCATCCCGCGCACAAAGTGTAATTCTTCATGGTGGCGGAATCAATACGGATCATGAAAAGCAATTTTCTCTTTTCGTAGATCCATTTATCAAACAAAATAAAAGTATTCTTGCCTTCGATTTTAGTGGGCATGGAAAAAGTACCGGCCAACTCAGCAAAAGTAGTCTCAAAAAGAAGTGCGATGAAACGCGATCAATAATGGAACAGCATACCGATAAAAGTTCTCCGCTTACCCTTTGCGGGGCCAGCATGAGCGGCTATGTTGCCATTAAGATGCTTGAAGTATATAAGATTGATACGTTGATTCTTTTTTGCCCCGCTCTTTATGATAAAAACGCCTATGATGCTCCCTTCGATGAACGATTTTCCACTATTATTAGAAAAGCTGAGAGCTGGAAAAATACCGATGTGCTTGAATTATTACAATCATTTAAAGGGAAATTGCTTATTATTATTGGCGATCAAGATGAAGTGATACCCACTGGTGTGATAGACTTGATTGATCAGCATTCAGCTAATACATCAAAAAAAGAGATTTATAGAATCCCTGATTGCCCGCATAAAATTAATGATTGGATAATTGATCAACCGGATGCCTTAATTAGGCTACAAAATAAAATTCAAGAATTTATTGGAAAAATTTAAAAGAGAGCCTGAAGCAATTGAAGTTACTACAGTTCAACAAATATATTTAGGATTTTCTAATGATATTACGCACTTTAGGCACACTACTTATCGCCGCTTCTTATATTTCTTCTTCTCAAGCAATGGAGCCAATGATCTCTAAGGAAGATAGAGAAAAAATAGCTTTAGCACGAGCACAATCAGCTTTAAGGATGACCAATTCAGAACTTGATAGATTGCGAACGATACAATCTGGCGAAATCAAGTCTGTAATCAAACAAGATACCAGTAGCAGCTTAACGGATCGATATGAAGCTGAGTTATTAAATGGTGATTCTGTTAATGTACATCGATACGTTTGGACAACATTCCACGGGTCCGGGTCAAAGCCAAGTTTCACAGATGAGTTTGAATGCGAACGCGTTATTCAAATGCCACATGGGGAACGTATATATCTTCCTATAAGAAATGAATGTTTCTCTATTCTAGAGACATTCTATAAAAATCAGAAAAAAGCGAATCAACAACAACTTACGCAAGAAAAAAATTAATCTTAAAGGACACTCCTACTATGAAACAAGCAATTTTTGTAATCATCCTCTTTTTCTCAATCTCCTGCGTCGCGCAACAACCGCCCCGGCCAAATCCTTGCAAAGCATGGTATGATATGATCGAGCAAGCAAAAAAAACAAACAAACTTTCTCCAGAACAAGTTGCTTTGGTTAATGCTCAAGTAAAAAAGGCAGGATGTACTTCCATAGAAGTGAGAGATTGGGATACCCATGAAGCTCTTTATAAGACTGCTGGCACAACTTCTAGATGTCCGTGTGGGATTCCTGGCATTGACCCTGAGCGTCCTTGCACTTACAGCATCGATTTTAGAACGATGAACACTGAACCAACTGAAAACAAAAACTGATGTTATAACTCATGTTCTGAGACACAACTATGCGCCACAAACTATTTAGTTCATTAATAGTAGTAAGCTTTATTGCAGTTACTATTCAAGCCTCTTCAATAACCACCAGTTGAAATATTTACCGAATTTTCGCATTGACTTAGACGTTTCTTCATCTAGAATTAAATAACAATAGACGCTCATAATGACTAAATCTCGAGGAATTAAAATGATAAAACAATTCATGCTTCTTTTCATTAGTCTTATTACAGTAAAAGCAACGTGCATGCAGCATACTCAAGAGCTACAACCATGGGTAAAAGAGGCGAAACAAATTAGTGTGCGAACATTGGTCAAAAACACTATGCAAGTCTCAATCGACGATGCCTCTACGGTTATGAGTGTAAAACAACGCTTAGAAGACGCAGAAGGAATTCCTGTTGCTCAACAATCGCTTTATCCTCTTGCTACGAGCTGGCGCAGATTATGGTTAACTGATGCCATAGGTTCAAAATTAGATAATAATCAAAATATTAAGCAAATTATGAATAACAATTCAAATCGCTTTTTGCTTGTTTTGTCATTGAGACCGCAAAATAATCAAAATTAGGCAAACAAAGTCGCCATCTTACGGTAGAAGTTATTGGTGATCACCAAGAGATTCTCCAACTGTTCAAATTGCTGCAGGTTACTCGCATAATTTCCGATTCAGTGCCGCTCGAACCTGTAAATTGACAGGCTAAAAACCTAGAAGAGGCTACCTTTTGCCCAAAATCAAGCATTGAAAAGTATGCAATTTTTGCCATACCAGGAACAGGCTATGAACTTCTCTCATAAATTAGTAGCAATAATCAATAAAGATTTGCCAAGCGGAGTCGCCCTCAATGCTCTTGCTCACATGACTATTGGGCTGGGCACAACCCTTAACTCCTCTCAATTGCATCTTAATAACTATCAAGATAAAGAGGGCAATAATTACCCTAATATCTCAAGCATGCCATTTATCATCTTGCGTGGTAAATCAGGGGAAATCAGAAAAGTTGTCAAGGCCGCTAAAGATGCAAAAATTGCTCAGGGAGTATTTTTAAATACCATGACCGGAGGGACATACCAAGAGCAATTGGCAAATACCGCTCAAACACCTGAAGAACAATTGATTTATTATGGATGCGTTTTATTCGGGCCTATTGAAGAAGTGAACGCTTTAACTAAGAAATTCTCTCTATGGCGGGATTAAACAAATCAGCCAAACACAACTATTTTTATATAAGGTATTTTATGAAATATTCAATTTTCGCAATCACACTCTTTTTTGCGATCTCATGCACAGCTTCACAACCGCCACGCCCTAATCCATGCAAAGCATGGGATGATATGATCGAACAAGCAAAAAAAGAAAATGGGCTCTCGCCAGTAAAAGCTGCATTTATTAATGACCAAGTAAAAAAAGCAGGCTGCACTCAGATAAAGGGTAAAGAAAAGGCAGGATTTGAAAAGCTCTATAAAATTGCCGGTGCAATTGTTGAATGCGCTGATGAAACGCGAGTTATTCCCGGAGCTGGACCATTTACTCGAAAAATGTGCAGTTATACTATCGATTTTAGAACTCTAAACAGTGAAATCCAAAAAGACTAAACTTATGAGGCTTTATGTCTAAAAAAAATCCCTCATTAGCATTTTTTTTATTTTTAAATCTAACTTTTGCAGTAATTGGTGCTGATACTATTAAAATAGATATTATTGAAAATCCAACGCCTGAAGAAATTAATCAAGCACAAGAATTTTATTCATCAGTTGATTACACAACCAAAATTACTCCAACTGACAAAGTGATTATTGCTTTTCATGACAATATCGTAGTTGGAGTTGTGCGTCTTTGTTGCGAAGAAAATTGTTATATACTGCGCGGGATGCAAATCCATCAGAATTATCAACATCAAAAAACTGGAACGAAGTTACTTAATACGCTCAATCGCCATATCGGATCAAAAACGTGTTGGTGTATTCCTCATGGTTGGCTAGAAAATTTTTATAATCAAATTGGGTTTCAAAGAATAGAAGAATCTAAAGCTCCGCTATTTTTACAACATCGCATCAATCTCATGCAAAAAGAGTACCCGCAACTGATTATTATGGTAAAAAACTTGGAACAAGATGACAACCAAAACTGAACGTAACGCAACTTTAGGGGGAATATGTGCCACAAACTATTTAGTTTATTAATAGCGATAAGCTTCATTGCAGTTACTATTCAAGCCTCTTCAATAACCACCACTGTCATGCCTGCAACCAAAGTAGATTCGCAGCAATGGCAAATCATTAACAATCTCTGGACGAATTCTTTTTATGCTACTTATAAAGAACTTGCCTTTGATAAATTAGATGATGCCATTAAAGATGAAACCCAAGAAGCGCTTCTAGAATACTTGCAGCAGCGTTTTGATAACTATCGAAGTATAGCTCTTAAAGATTCTTATCTATTTGCTTTAGCGTATGAGGAAGAGGAACTGGTTGGATACACGCTGTATCACATGCATGATCATGAAATTATCCATATTGATCATTATGCCGTAGATCCATTTTGCCAAGGCAAAGGTATTGGAAAACTTCTTTTACAAGCAACGATACAATCACAACCAGAAGCAAAGGCCGTAATTCTTACTACTCGTATTTTGAATAAACAAGCGCAAGAATTTTATAGACGCCAAGGATTTTATGAAATTTCTGCTCTAGATAATCTTGAATTTGATTCACGATATAGCATATTACTCAAGAAAGATATTAAGAGTTAATTACCATGAAAAATAAAGCTGATCTTTTTGAACTTTTTAACAAACTCAACATCGCTCATAAAACATTTGAGCATGAGCCGCTTTTTACCGTAGAGCAAGCAGATAAAGTTGCGCATGAAATTCCGGGCACTCATATAAAAAACCTGTTCTTGAAAGATGATAGCGGCCAACTTTGGCTTTTAGTTGCCGAATCGCATGAAAAAATTGAGCTTAAAAAAGTAGAGCAATTATTGCAGGCACGTAAATTGAGATTCGCTGATGAAACATTGTTATGGCAACATCTAGGAGTGAAGCCCGGATCGGTAACACCGTTTGGATTGATTAATGATAGTGAACACAGAATAAAACTCATTATCGATCATACTATTTTGGAGGGAGCTATTATCAATGCCCATCCGCTTGAAAATACTGCTACCACCAGTATCAGCGTTGATGATTTTAAGAAGTTTTTGAAGGCGTTGAAGTATGAAGCGATGATAATAGATCTGGCCAATTATAGTTTGCGGTAAATTCTGTGAAAACATTTACTTATCTCATTATTGCATTAATAATCATATCCACCGAATCTCAATCAATGCTTCGACTCCTTTCCAATAGATACCCATTATTCAATGAGATTGATTCGGCAATAAAACCAGAAAATATAAATGCCGTAATGAGAGGCACTGGTCGACCACTTCTTGTGGAAGCGACAACATGGGGCACTCTTGATCAGGTAAAAAGAATTCTCAATTTAAATCCAAACTTACATGTTTGCACACCCCTAGGCGAAACTGCTTTGCATGCTGCTGCTGGAAATCCACGGGATGGAGATTCTAAATTGAAAATAATGCTCCAGCATGCAAAGAACAATAACTTCAATCTTTCTGCACTTCTTGAAGCTACTATGGGAACCGATTATTTTACTCCCTTATGTATGGCAGCTCGAAATTTAGACATTAATAATATGCGTATTCTTCTGGAAGCGGGCGCCGAAGTTACTGTAAAATGTGGCCCAATACGGCAAGAATCGATCTTTTATTGCGTGTGCAATATCGATCAAATTCATAAGGTTACCCATCTACAAAATTTACCAAAATGTATCGAACTACTCTGTTCGTGCGGCATGCCTATATCAGAGGATATGCTTAAGTCACTGTATCTGTCTTTGCTGGCCTATAAGCGCGAAGTCCGCAATTCAATTTATTCAGAAACAAAACAGATATTAAACAAGTATCACGTACAGCAAGAGCTGCTTTACTCAACGGCAAAAAAAGATCGTAATTTGTATCTCTCACGATTGCCTCAAGATATTCTGGCTGAAATAAGCACGTATTTTCTTTATAAGCCTAAAAATACTCTTACCTTAATTAGAGAGAGTTGATCTTGTTGCAGATTTTCAATGCGAAGCTAGTAATGGCTTTTGAACGTTTCTAATTGCTCTGCATATAATTCATCTACTCTTTTCTTTTTAGCTTCTTCAGTATCTTCTACTAATTTGATAGACACAAGCCGCTTTACAATATCTTGGCTGAATTTAAGCGCAACAGCTTCGGCAGCTTTAGGATTATTTCTGTAATTTGTGGGCCTAAAGGTATCTTGTTCATGCTCAGGGATATTTTTCCAGGCTTGTCTGCGCGCCGAAGGAAGATCAGTTACTTCTTCCTCAGTTTTGGATTGAATAAGGCGCATCACTTTTAAATTAGCTCTTTTGAGAATTTCGCGCGTATATTTTAGTTCTACACCAGCCTCTTGAGCTGCTCTATAAAAGGCATCAATATAATTATTATTGAGCCTCGTCATTGCTACAGGATTATTATCATATTTCTCTTTATTATCAATTAAAGCTTTATCTTCTGGCGATAATTGCTTAAAAAATTGAAGCTTACTTCGGTACCCAGAAAACCAAGTATGCGCGCTCTGCTCTTCTGGTGTGAGTTTAAGCGATGCAGCATCATCTTGCATTGCATGAGATACACTGAATAAAGAAAAAAGACAAATCAAAGAAATATATTTTAAGCTATTAAGCATGGCTTCTCCTCTAATAATAAAAAATCTTCTGCTGAATCTATATCAAAGCAAGAAGAAGTAAAGATGCGATTAAATGTTTTCACTTCCTAAATCCACTTGCATCAAAAAACAGCTGAATTCTGATAATCAGACCATCGCGAAATTGCAACCACGAAGCACCGGGAAATTCAGGAGATATTCCCGGAATATCAGTATAATAAACAATCATTGCCTGATCGCCATCACCAAATTGCGCACGTATCTCAAGAGATTTAAATGCAGTCATAAAACCACTCGTGGCTTTAACCACCGCTTCTTTGCCTTTTGCCGTTGATAAAGGCCCATAAAATTCAACGTCCGGGTGCAAAAATTCTGCAATTCCCTCTACATTTTTCTGCCCAACGAGCGTATAGTATGCGTGCGCGCGCGCTACATTATTATTTTCCATAATTTCTCCTGATAATTAGTTGTTTTGACGCTTGCATTTGAATATAGTATAGTATATCCAATATATAATTTCAATATAGCAAGGTATATTTAAAATGCAAGAGAAGAAAAGAAGCTATAATTCAGATACTCGGGATGCTCAGGCCGCTCAAACCCGGTCGCAGATTTTAGAAGCAGCTCAAAAGCTTTTCAAAGCCCAGGGATTTGATGAGGTGACAATCCAAAAGATTGCCCACGCTGCTGATGTTTCAATGCCCACAATTTACGCGCTTTTTAAATCCAAAAGAGGCGTGATGCAAGCGCTGATCGACACTGCTCTGCCTGCGCCAGAATTTGAAGCACTGGTGAATGCTTCGATGGAAGAAAAATCTCCTCATAAACGCTTGAGCATAACCGCTCAGATTGCCCGCCAAATCTATGATGCCGAAAAAGATCAATCAGACATCTTGCGCGGTGCAGCAGTAGTTTCACCGGAATTAAAAAAATTAGAACAAGAGCGAGAGAAGCGGCGCTACTCACGCCAAGAAGAATACGTAAAGAAGCTCCAAAAAGAAAAATTTCTTGCCCACGGATTAACCCTCTCAAAAGCACGCGATATCTTATGGGCTCTCACGGGGCGAGATTTATATCGTATGCTGGTTATTGAAAAAGGCTGGAGTTCTCATGAATATGAAAAATGGCTGGCTCAAATTTTAGTGCAATCTCTTTTGGATGCCAAAATTAAAGAAGGTAAATCATGAATACCACTATTTTTAAGTCCATCAATGTGAAGATAGATAATTTGGTTATTGAAAAAGAAAGCCAAGAATATAGTGCATGCGAATTTCAGGCTAATGAGAAACGCATTAAATTTCGCAGTGCAAAAATTACACCCACCAAGATCGGCCAATTTGTTACCATTTGGAAACGAGAAGGCGACGGGCCAATTATGCCCTTTGATACTGCAGATCCTGTTGATGTATTTATGATTGTTGCCAAATCAGATGACAAACTTGGGCTTTTTATTTTTCCTCAATCGATTTTACATCAAAAAGGATATGTATCCCATAATGGTATAGGAGGTAAACGAGCAATGCGCGTATACCCATCATGGGATATTGCTGATAACCCTCAGGCAAAAAAAACTCAAGAATGGCAACTGAAATATTTTACTCAAGTAAATACAGACGGTTTTATTGATAAAGATAAAATACAAAATCTACTTGCTTTCTAAAATCACGTTTTTCAAACGGGTAATAATCTCAGTATTAAACGGTTCATTTTTCAGATAATGATTAAAAAATTGATCAAGCAGAATTCGGGTAGCAACAATCACATCTATCGGATTACCGTGACCAGTAATAGGATATTTTAACAAATTGAGATCACTAAAAGAATTATGGTCACTGTTTTTCACTGTTGCAAAATACGCATTATTTTTTAATCGATTATACAATAATCGCGGGTGACGCGGTACCACTAGCTGATCATATTTAGCGCGAGCAATGTTATATTTTTGCAGTTCTTCATCACTCACCTCTTTATCTGCCATGATAAACATGCACGGCACTTCAACCACTTCTGATCGTTTTGATTTGGGCCCAAATACAATACCATCCATATCAACACATGCTCGGATGTCAGTTCTCTCTCTGCATATTTGTAATGCCAAGCTTCCGCCAAATGAGTGGCCAAAAAAGCCCATCGCATTATAATTTAAGCGGTCTTTTAAAAAATGATATGAATCAGCAGAAGAGATTGCTTTAAATGCATCGATTACAAAATGTGCATCGTGCAACCACCATTCATGCTCCTCATCCACAATATCCTCAAATGAGCGATGCGTGGCATACCAAAATTGTGCAACCTCTTGATTTATGCGCACCACTCTTCCATCAGGAAACACCGTGGGATCAACGCCATACGGATGATTGATTGCGATGACCACGTAGCCCTGGCTTGCCATCTCTTCTAAGAGCGTGGTATACGTTTCTATCGGATCACCCAGGCCCGGGCAAAAGAAAAGAACCGGAAACTGATGGGGCGCGTTTGCTAAGAGAGCATTGGTAGTTGTATGCTCTTGCAAAACATCGAGGTATTCGAGTTTGCTCATATCAACAGCGAGTGCCTGCTGCAAATTTTCTTTTAAAATCGGCATAATGTCAGCCGCATAAGATGAAGCTGATTTAGTGTCGGCTGGATAATAGATATACACCAATAGTTCTCTCTTGCCCGATCCATGCTTTTCTGCACGGTTTACATCAACAAGGGTGTGTATCGATTTTCCAATGCCAAATGGGCCAGTGGCAGAAGGGATGGTTAAATGCATAAAAACTCTCAGTATGATAAATTTGAATTGCTGCTTAATTCTTTTGCCATTCCCCATAATAATCCGCCACCCACTACGCCTAAGCCAGCAGCAAGACCTATTAAAGCGGCGCAATGGCTCGGCGTTTGTTCTTTTTTATGAAATAGCTCAATTAATTTTTGAGAGCGCTCTTTAAAATGTTCTTTCTGCACAGCATCAAAATCCTTTCCCGGCTTTGCCTCGAGATGATATTCAATAATATCAGCTCCATACCGATGCTGATAGGTACTCCATTCCTTAACGGTACCTCCCATTAACGTTAACTCAGCCGTTACTTCATTAAATTCCTGGGAACTCACCCACCATTCTTTAAATTTAGAATACGCACCACAGAGGCTTGCAAGGCTTCCAGCGGTGCATGATAACCCGATTGTTGCAACAATACTGGCTCCAACCAAGCTTTTTGGTTTTTGAGCATAAACGGGCGATGGTATTAAGACCATCAAGAGCGCCGCCAAGAGGGGAACAGACAATTTTTTGGTAAACATCATAATTCCTGAACAGATTTAGTATAATATTATATATAATAATCGTATCAGAAATCATGGATCCACCATAGTATTTCTAGACAAAAATCATGCGATACCTCCATTAAAAAGCAAGGTACCAAATGCGCTATAAATTTTATAGAGAACACAAATACGTAAGCCATAAATTCAATGAACTAGAACGGCTCATAGCTAAAACTGATTTTACCGATATTGAAGAACTCAAAGCGGTAAAGGAATCGTTTGAACAATTAATTCAACTTCTTGAAGGCCACGCGCAATATGAAAATGATTCACTCCACACCCTTCTTAAAAATAAAAATTCTCCCGTTTATAAGCACATCGAAGACGATCATGCTGAATTAGATAAGCAAATAGTATTTTTGAGAAATTTGCTGAATAAAATTGAAGAGGCGCCCACTTATGAAGATAAAATTGAAGCAGGGTATCAATTTTATTTGTGGTTCAGAAAATTTAATGGGGATAATTTAATCCATTTGCATGAAGAAGAAACTATCATTCTGCCGGAATTGCAAAGGCTTTATACCGATGAAGAATTAAGAAAAGTGGAAGCAGCTACCTACGCAATAATGAGCGAAGATGATTTAATTCAAATGCTTGAAGAACTTTTTCCTCATATGAATCCCAGCGATTGGCAAGCGTTTCTTGCTGATATCAAAGAAGCTGTGCCCGCAAAATTTGCCAAAGTATGGAATAGCATTAAATCCAAAATGTCGCCTGAGCGGCAAAAGTATTTTATTAAAAAGCTGAAGATTACTGAGTAAAAACTGCCTTCTTGAATCTATATCGCTTAATTATAATTTCAACCTGCAAAACATTTAATCATATCTTTACAGAAGCAGCTATTAATTTACCCTAAATATGACTTAAAAAAGCCTCCATAAGGATAAAAAACATGACAAAATTATTTTTTAGCATCAGTGTAATTACTATTTCCAGCCTCACCGGCATGGAACTGTCCGAACGCCAAGCAGTTCAACTATTCCGCCGCACGGCAAGTCAAGAAGCAATCCACTCGCCAGAATACGTACAACTGCACGCAGACCAAACCACTGCTGCTAATCATGCTGAATTAGCAAGAATTAGCGGTAGACTTAATGTAACTCCCGCTATTCCCCCAGCGCCGGTATTTAAGCCAAGGGCTAAACCAGCAGCTCCCCCAGCTCCCGCACAACCTGAAAGTTTTTATGCAAAAAACAAGAGAGCGATCTGGACTGCAGGCATTGGGGCAGGAACGGTGGTAACGGGAGCAATTCTACTTCGCTTAATCAAAAACGGACAACACGAAGATATAGATCTCATTTTGAACACCAGAATAGAAAATGGCGGATGAAATTATGAAAAAATTACTCTTATTTTTAGCACTGACTTCTGCAGCCATTATTCAATCGACACCTATCATCATTGATGAACTTGAAGAGATCAAAAAAACTGAAACTGATGAAGAAAAGCTCAAAAAATGCTTAGATGATTATGAGCAAGTATTATTAGTTGCTTTAATCGCCTGCAATAATTTACCTGACAAAGTTGATCATCCTTTAGAAAAAGAGTTTTTAGAAACGCAGAAAGAAAACTGCAAAGAATTCATGCGCAAAAAACTTGATCAGGCCTGGATTTCCTATGGCTGCAAGGATGTTGAAGATAGAGTTAAAAAGCAATCCAAATCATCTAATCAAAAAACTTCTAAAAAACTTTTTCCCAAAGACTTTGACGATGAGTTGTGGAAGTTAATGCGGTAGTGTGTAAGAAAAAACATGAAACACTTATTATTACCATCCTTTATAGCACTCATTATTCCATTCATCGCTAATGGGATGGAACCATTACCGCCCGCGCATGCTGGACCAGAAAAATATCCGGCACTGATATTTCTTAAGGTTATTGATCAGAGCCAAAAAGATTTGGCTTTCTCTATAAATCATGGAACGATTGGAAGCTTAAAAGAAAGCATACAAAATAAGTATTTTGAAAAAGCTATCCCCTTTACTCATAAATCGTTAGCTCCCTATGGAAATGGAGATTTTTGGAATTTGGACGTTTTTATTTCTTGTTTTAGAGAAAAAAAATTAGTTCAAACTCATTTAGACATCCAGCGATCTTCTCTATCTTGGATGCCAAAATTATCCTTCAAACTTAAAGGTAATAAAAAACAAGAGCTTGCTCATCATGCGATCGATATTGAGCCGAGGGTATTTGCTGATGTTTGCTTAGTTACTCTTAAACTTGCCGGCGAACATCTTGAACAGTCAACGATGGAAGTTTTGCATAGAAAATCTAACTATTTCGCTCAAATGTTACGCGAATGCGGTGCGAATCTAAATGGAGTAAATCCTCATGAACGGGCTCCGCTTATGAAAGCAGCGCTTGATGGTGACTCTTTACAATTTCTTTTAAAAGCAGGAGCAGATGTGCATGCGCAATGCCCTAAAACCAAAACCACCGCACTTCATATTGCTGCTGAATGGGGCTGTTTAGAATCAGTAGTAGCATTGCTGGAGCATGGAGCAGTCAAAGATATTGACCTTCAAGATCAGGATGGATGCACCCCGCTCCATTGTGCAGTATTAGTAAGATCTACAAAACGAAACGGCAAAGAGATAGTACAGCAACTCGTGAAAGCGGGAGCCAATTTGCTTATTCGCAATAAGGTGGGATTTTATCCTTATGGATTTGCCATGAAATGGGCTGAGACGCATCCTGATCGAATGCAATCAGTTCTTGAGATACTCAGGCAAGCACATGTTGATCGGCATCATGCCTACACAAAAAAACAAAGCGTATTAAATGGGCTTACATTAATGGAAAAATCATGAAAAGAATGCTAAACACCAATGCGGCTATTATCAGTTATATTGCACTCATCCCCTTAAATGTGCTGATTTCTACCAGTGTATGGATGAGCTATCATTTTGAATTGTTTTCTTATCCCACAAATAATGTGATTGGATGCATATCTAAAATATCGACCGTTTTGGCGGCATGGGCAATCGTAAAATTGCTTGGAAATTTAAGGGGAAATGGCTCTGAGCCAATCAACAAAGTTATTACTCTCATAAGCTTTGGTATGGCTGCCGGTTGGCTTTTGTTTGCACTGCAAAGCAAATTTTCTGAATTTTTATATATCGCAACCTTTGTTTATAATCTAGCGATTATCATTTTTGCACTCGTTCAAGCGAATAAGATGATAAGCCATTGGAATGCTGCTAAGAAATTGCTTGTTTGCAAGCTTCTACCTTTATATGTGATCCTCAATATCATTCAATATAGTAGTTCGATTCTTTGCGTATTAGGAAAGCTTGAATATTGGCCCACATTCTATTTTGAATTGCTATTCAGCGGATTGCAAGGCTTGCTCTTATTAATTTCGGCTGCTCTCTTTTATAGAATTCTTATCAAAAAATCGGGTTCTTAATAAATTGCACAATTTGCTTCATTGCTAATGATCGAAAGTAAACCTCGTTATATATTTCTGGAACCTGTTCCAACTCCACATAACTTTTATCTAATCCATTAGGCATAAATACCAGATCGAATGGCGCATGAAAATCATGCTTTTGTTCAATCGGTTTTTTGAAAGTGCCTGAAACTTTGGTGGTAAATACTTTAAATTCATTTTCCCCAAACATATAAACCACTTTTAAAAGAATGCTCAACTCATCACCATCTTTCATGAGTTTATAAATGCCATCAAATCCCAAGCCTTTATATACAAATTTAGTAAAAGCTCCCGGGAAATTATTATATTTGTGGAAATAGACGCCAACCTCATCCACAAGCAATGGCTGCTTCAAAAGATCCCACGCTTGTTTTGCTTTTGAAATGGCGATCGCTTCTTGATCCTCTATTTGCTCTTCATAGAGATTGCATGCAAATTGCTTGAGTTCGATCCCTGAATCTGCAGGGACAAATTGAGAAAACAGTTTGAACTTACTCGGATTACCGGTGACATAATATATGGTTTTATTGTTCATGGTTTTTTTATTTATTTTACGGGCATATTCACTAAACAGCTCAATAATAGCCGTATTAAATGC
>CAYMRF010000004.1:0-45952 GCA_964392765.1 uncultured Pseudomonadota bacterium | reverse complement strand
TGTTATTTACAATCTGATTACTCAGAATACTATTATCAACCGCATTGCCATTCACCTGTTCCACAGTCACGCCAAAGCTGCCATTATCATCAATGATGTTGCCCAGCGGATTTGGAATATTCAGGAGTGGCGGCAAGATTGCGCTTGAAGCAACAGCATCGAGTACACCAATTAAGTTTCGTGATGAATCAACTAAACGAACACCTACGCCCGGATTATTGGTAATAATATTTCCTTGAATCACATTATCTTCACTTGAAAGTACCTTGATACCATCAGCACCATTATTGGTAATTGTGTTACCACCACCAAGCGCTGAATCAGGGTTTGCAACGTTAGTTTGGCTAACTATTTCACCCATCATGCGTAAATCGCCAGTACTTTTGAATGAACCAATTACATTGTTAGACGCGTTTCTATTGAGTAAGATACCGTTTTGTCCATTGTTGCTTATCATGTTACCATCGATAGTCGCGCCTTGCACGTAACCGACCGTTTCAATACCATTTTGATGGTTAAACATAATAATGTTATTTTCACCTAAATCTCCTACGGTAGTAAGAAGTTTAGCGCCACCTATGATATCACCATAAGACATTACGCCCACACCAAGGCCACCCATATAAATCCCATCACCGGCATTGCCTAAGTTATCACCACTCTCATTAGTTCCAATCCAATTTCCTTTAATATTGCTCATTTGGCTCTTACAAAGTCTAATGCCGTGCCTTCCATTCCCGGAGATAGTGTTATTGTTAAAATAAGTTGCTTGTCCCAACACCACCCAAACACCATCTAATTGGTTAGGGAGAGCGAATGAACCCGTCACATCTAGACCAATTATATTACTCAGGATCGTGGTTGCGGTAATCGGCAAGAAATTGAAATTATTTTCGCCAATGCGAATACCATAAGTATTACCAGAAATCGTATTACTATCTATCGTAATGCAATCCGGCAGACCATTATAGAATTCATTCGCACACCAAATTCCAATCCCATTTGGTTGCACTGCGATTGAACCAGTAATATCTGTGCCAATTAAATTACTTTGAATAAGCGCGTTAAAAGAAGTCCTGCATTGAATGTTATTAGTAGAATGGCCCGCAATAACGTTGCCAATCACTTTAGAACCGGTGGCTACTTGCAAATTAACGCCAATTCGTGCTGCTCTCATTAAAGAAGTATTCCCCGCCCGATTAAGCCCAATGGTATTTCCTTGAATCGTTGTATTGGTGCCATTATCTCGTACCACACCGAAATTATTATATTGACCCGATGCAAGATTACGTCCAAAATTTGAACCATCCCCAATCGTATTGCTGGTTCCTAAAATCCGCACCGCATTAAAATTTGGAGCTGACGCAGCAGCCAGATCAGCACCTAAAAAACAACCCAAGACGCAATTATTATCGCTATCAATACGTATACCAGCTCCACCATTTGGCGTGCCATTAGGAGCAACACTATAAATTACAGCGAAGTTAACAATTGAAAGCCCTTGGATGGTTGATCCGGCTGAACCATTACCCAATCGCAAACCATTAAGCGGAAGGGTAGAAGTCGGATCATACACAGGCCCGGGCCCATTTATTTCCACCGTAATTACTGCATTATTCAGTGCAGTTATAGGATTTGTATTGGCCGATGCACCCGGTGCACTGTATCCATCGATTAAAACAGGACGTGTGATTGTGGGTAAAGTAGTAACGGGTGTAATAGTACCTGCGACGGTAAAGTTAATCGTATTATAAGCAGGAGTATCAACGCCGCACGATGATGTACACGCTACGCCGGGATTATTAGCATTGGAGGCCAAAATTGCCGTTCTCAATTCTCCGGGAGCTCCTAATGGAGGTGTATCCGTAAGTACTGATACAATGTACGTTGCAGGTGGTGCAAATAATAATGACGAACTGCTCAAAAGAATACTTATAAAAAGCATTCTTTTCATGTTCATCTGTTTCTGTGTAATGTTCATATTTTACCTTCCTCTCTATATAAAGTTAAATTTTGATGCCAGAAAAATCTGGCATCACGAGTTTTAAATTACGGCGCTAATAATTTGGCAACAACTTGTGTTTCGCATCCATCCAGGCAAATTTCTTGAATAGTCCAGATTGTCTTATTATCAACCGGATCAACGCTACTAAAACTCATATCTCCCCAACGTTGGCCATTCCCATTGTCGCCTAATCCTAAACCTCGAGTATATGGAGGCGCTCCAACCGCATAAACATTGGGTGGCACAGCGCCAATTTTAAGAATGCCATCTTTTGGATCAGTACCCGCTTTGCCTACATAATAGGCACTCGGTGGCTGTGCGCCTCCCATTACTGAGCCACAAATAGAAATATCTCCTTGGCCATTGCTCATAATTGCTGGATAGAGGTAATACAATGGATTTGCAGTAACAGCCGTATCATAGAGGCTGCCAGCTTGAACGAGCACCGGGACTGTGTTAACCGTTTCATTGCCAAGGCCATTACCGGTTGGATCGCCCGTGACGTCAAGTTGATACCAGCGTACGCCTCGACGATCACCACTTGCACTTGAAATACCTTGGTTATTCATAAGAATAGACTGAGCCGTATAAATCTGCTTTTTATTGATGTGGCTTGAATCAACCAGATAATCGGCATTGCCTCCAATTAAGCCTAATGTGCCATACGGCTGTCCAAAGAATGAACCCAAGTTCGTAGTAGATGTTTGTAAAATAAAGGTCTGCATAACATCAATAATAAAAGGGCCTGCAATCGAGGGAGAAGTTGAACCAGCATCAAGAACACGATATACCCGCAACTTTCCAAAATATACTGGATCGATGCCAATCAAATATCCAAATGCAGGGTTAGGATCATCAAAATTATTTAATGGAAATAAGGTGCTATCTTGAGCGCGATAGGTAACTTGATCTCCCACAAAATTTCCGTTAGCGTCTAAAGTAACTTTGGGAAAGGCAGTGATCACTACCGGACCATTATTATTGTATAAAGATTTCTTTTGAATAACTAAAACATTGTTGGTAATCCAAGCTCCGGGTGCAGGTGCTTGGTTAAATATTGAAAATGATATATATAGTGCATTTGCATCAATACCAAGACATGGGTAATCAAAAAAGTTTCCTTGATCTACAGGATCTGATACATCTGCAGGGCATCCATTACTATCAGGAGCTGTAGCAATATCAAAAATGGTAAACACTGTCCATTGAGTGTCTTTGGTTAAGATACCACTATCACTTATTGCTAAGTTAATTGCATTATAACCTGTTCCAGTGTTCGCGCTTACTAAGTTTACACTTACGTATCGATTGGCTAAACGATCATAGTGTATTCGATTGTCAAGTGTTGCTTCAAAAAGAGTAAAATCTCCATCAAGATTAGAAACTGTTGCTTGAAAGCTATCAAGAATGCCATCACGATTGCCCTGATCATCAAAACTCACAAGCCCGATATTGTCTCCCATTACAAATTGAGTAAGTCCTTTTACGCCAAATGTATCTGGCGGTGTACCTAGAACACCGGGATTGATTCCTTGTTTACCTGCTTGAAAAATAAGTCCTATTGTCTGTGGTGGAGCTACGAGGGCATTTGAAACTAACGGATTTGGATAAAAAGCTCCGGGTAATGCATTGGGATTTGCAAGTGGAACACTCCCATCCAAAGGAAGATTGGGTAATGGGGGTGGGCACGGCGGGGTTACGCGCGTTTTAGATTCTTTAAAAATTCCAGGAACTTGTAATGATTTACCTTTAGCAACGGTATATGTTTTGCCGTTAATAATTTGAGGATCAGCACTTACTTGTGTAAATGCACTGAGCCCAACGAATGCGATGATGGATAATCGCAGTGAAAGATGTTTCATAGTAATTCTCCTAAGTAAAATTCTCTATTAGCTAATGCGCGGCCTAAATTGATTAATGAGACTAGCAACTTCTCTTGCATTTCCTTGATCAACTTCTGGACCACTCGATGTTCCTCCCTCGCTTTCTCCCCCATCAGAACCCATTTTGTCGATCAAACTACCAACAAAATCCCAAATTTCATCGGTGCGCGCTCTTTTTTCTTCAGGAGATAATGCTGCATATTCCTCTAATTGTTCTCTTATTTCATCAACCGGATCATCGCCAGGATTCTCACGATGGTGCTGCTTTGCTGCTTTTTTGCTAATTGATTTCTTATTGCGAATTGATTGTTTATGCCGCACTGCTTCGATGCATGATGCACTTAGTAAGAGTGTCAATGCTATACCAATTATTTTTGTCATCGCTATCTCCTTTATTTTAAAGCTTCTGATAGTTTTTTCTTTTGAACATCAAGATAATGCTTGATCGCATCATTGGCTTGTTTTGCTGATTTGCCATGCTTGCGAGCATCTTTTAATTCTGCAATTAAATCGGTTATTGCATCAGTTTGATCGATCATTTCTTGCGCAGTAAGTTGCTCGTATGTTTGCAAACGTTTGATAAGTGGTTGAACATCAACCATCTTTTCCTGGTGCATAACGCCGTTCAGCGGTAGTACGCATAAGAACGCAAATGACAAGAGAATATTTTTCATAATGACTCCTTTAAAAATAATAAAAAACGCATCTTTTGCCGATGCTGCATAAACAATTACATAAAAATTTTTTGAAAAAAATTCTTAAAGAGGACAGATGTGTATGTGTGTGTGTACAAATACTCATTTTTCTACAACTACCGTTTCAATTGAACTTCTTTTTTTAACTTTTGAACCATCGTATAAAATTTAAAAAAAACAATGCAAGAGTTGTTCAGAAACTAAGCATAATGCATGCACCGCATCATATTCCATTCACGGTGCATAGTAAGTTTTTTGCTGCTATTTAGAAGCTTGTTTTTTTGCTTTGTCGAACAAAAGTAGAATATTCTTAAATTTATAATGACTAGCTAAAGAACGGGCACTTATTGGAATCTGAGTCCCGTGAACAAATCTTGTCTGACCATCCCCATTAACATCAATGAGATCTGGATTTGCACCATGTTGAATTAAAACTTCCATAGCTTGACGTGCCTCTTTTTGATACTTAAAATCCTGTAAACGGATAGATGCTGCGTACATCTCTACAGCTTTTATTAACGGCAGCCATGTTTCTGATGAATGCTTATTGGGATCAGCATTCCCTTTTAATAATATCTGCAACCAACAAATACAATGACCCGGCTCATCTAGTGCAATCTCAAGAGGCCGTTTTTTTTCTTCAATATCAGGAGAGTACAAATCACGTTCCCAATCGCCCGCTTCATAGTTTGCCTTAGCACCATGTCGTAGTAAGATCTCCACATTTTCATGCGCGCGCATAATCACTGCCTCGTTGAACAATCGGTATTTCATTTCTCTATCAGCTATAAATTTTGAATTAGGATCGAGCAGGTTTTTTTCTAAGAGATCTTTCAAGATTGGGGTATAATGAGAATGGGTTGCTAATTTTCTAAGTTTTAAAAAAACACCCCGATCTTTAATTTCTTTTGAAATAGGGCCTTTAGGGTAAAATTCCTCAATTTCTTTTTTATATTTTTCTGCTTTTAGTCGTGCTATTTGTTGCGCCAGATCAGTCGCTTTTGACTCTTCAATAGATCGCTTCATTGCCAAAAAAGTATTGGGCATCAATGCTAACATGAGCAAAAATATATATTTCATCAAAAAATGCCTTGTTCTAGAGAGTTTTTTTTAATATATCAAACTCTCATTTTATACTTTTGCATGGATAAAAATAGGCAATTGAAAAATTCTTTAAATGTATCCTTCTGCTTGGGCTTGATCGAATAACTTAAGAATCTCAGTATACTTGCGATGCGTTGCCAATGCTCGAGGAGTTAAGGGAATCTGAGTGCCACGAATAAAGATTATGGTGCCATCAGGATTTCTTTCCATTACATCGGGACTTGCCCCATTAAGAAGCAAAACTGCTATGCTCCTTAATGAATCTTCTTTTAGTTGAGGATAGATATCTTGCGCATACCATTGTATTGCATGCGTTAAAGGGAAAAAATCTGCAGACAGTTGATTAGGATTCGCTCGTTTTGCATGTAAAAGCACGGAGAGCGTCCAATTATCAAGATGCGCAACCGACGTAGTTAAGGGTAATTCTTCCGGAGAATCGCTAACCTCAAAATTATGTGCGGGTAAATTAGGATCAGCACCCGCTTGTAAAAGTGCCTGCACCATTTCAGGCGCTTCGCTGTAAACTGCTTCATTGAGGAGGCGATATACTCTTTTGCCTTGAGTAAAGTAAGAATTTGGATCAACCAATTTTCTTTCTATAAGATGCCGTAATAAGGGGGCATACTGGCCAGAAGTAACCAGTTTTCTGAGCAATAAAAATCTGTCTTTATTTTCAACCTTTTGTGCAAAAGGTCCATGCCTATAAAAGATTTCAATAAATTCTTGATGCTCTGGAATTTGGCACTTTGCAATTTTTTGCGCAATAACCGTCTTTTCTAACGCCACTATTGGGCACGGTCGCTTTTTATTCATAGCTCCCAATAAAGAAGGTGTTAATACTAAAAAAAGCAATTTATATTTCATAAAAAAATGCCTTATTTAATAGGGAACAATCTCTCTTCTGACTTCGTTAAATAACGCAAGAATTTCCGGATATTCACGCCTTTGGGCCAACTTCCGAGGCGTACATGATTCAAACCGGTCCAAACATTCCCGCTTGCGATCTATCACATCCGGATCAGCGTGATGCTGCAAGAGCAACTGAATCATCTCAAGGCTTTTATGTTTAGATTCGGGATCTTCAGGATTATAAAGATCCACCGCTCTCATTAATGCCGTGATAAAGGGCGGAATGGTATTTTTTATCCTTGGCGAATCGCAATAATAAAACTTATTTGGTTCAGTTGGATTTTCTTCCAGTAGTAAAGCAAGCATCTGCATATCTTGATTATCAACAGCGGTAAAAAGTAGCGATTGTCCTGAAGTCACTATATATTTAGCCTCCCGGTGCATTGAATTTATCGCAGAAAATGATAAAGGTACAAGTATAAGAATCAAAAACTTATTACTCATATCCACTTCCTTTTAAATTATTTCTTTTTTCCGCTATTAAACAATTCAAGTATATTTTGATACCCGTAAGCCACGGCAAGTTCTCGGGGACTGAAATAGCTTTTGCCGTTATAAACCACCCCGACTTCTTCTTTTGCATCGGGACTTGCATCATATGTTAATAATGTAGCAATGATTAAAAGATCTATACTCTTATTTTCATGTTTATAGTCAGCGGCACTAATATAATTTTCTACTGCTGCCATCAATGGTAAAGGCCGACAGCGCTTATGGTGCTTATTAGGATCAGCTTTTTTATCTAATAACATCTTAGTAGCGCGTTCATCGCCCTGATAAACCGCCGCAAAAAGCGGTGATTCTTTAAAATTTGATTCAGTTCTTCTTTTCCAAGCAGCTTTATTGGGATCAGCATCAAATTCTAATAACACCTCAATATTTTCATAGGCACCCTCATAAATTGCTTCATTAAGCAGACTTGAGGGAGTACATGCTGCGCCAAATCTGATATTTGGATCAACTAATCCATTGCGTAAACCAAACCGTAACATAGGAATATAATGATCTCTAGTAGCCAATTTTTTCAGCAATGAGCAAGTCTCTTTTTCATATTCTGATTCTATTCCAATCATTTTTATCTGTTGTTTAATCGGTCGTGCTATTAGCTTGCAAATAACTTCTTTATATTTTTTTGCTTTTCGTTCCCCCATTTCATGCGCACAGCTTCCGATTATAAGCGCATTCATCTCTTTATATGGCCCATTGCATGCTTTTATTGATGCTGCTAAAGATAAAAGTAGGAAAAACAATTTATTGTTCATGCTGATTCCCTATTAAAAAGGCCTGAGTTTTATCTCAGGCCCTTGATTTGCTATCAAACAAAATATGCAGTTCCCACTACATAGTTTTTTCCATCCTTCTCTACCATCTCAAGTAATGCAATGCGATCTTTACCGTTCATCTTATACGTTACTTGCGCAGTACCTTGCTTCACGGTATTAATGAACGATTGAATATATGCTTTACCCGCATCATCTTTGGCTTGCATAATATTGCGCCAGATAAGCTCAAAGTTATCGCCCCAAACCATGGCAATACCATCAAAATCTACTACAAAGACATATAAATCTCCGCGGATAAATTTACCATTTACATCGGTGAATGCTTTGAATGCTTCTTGTTCAGTATGAGTACGCAGATATCCAGCAGCGCTGCGCGCTAATAGAATTGCCATTTCTCGTTTTGAGATTGGATATAATCCTGCACCAATTACAAAGTTATCAGTGCCCAATTCAACTTTTTCAACATAAATTGATTGGAATGCATTCTTTAATTTAACATCCACCCAACCACCACCGGCTTGCGCTTTATTGATTAAATCTTGCACAAAGAGTCTGCCATCTTCATCTTGCAGATCAAATTGATTGGTTCCGATTGCATCAAGATTTGCACCATTGGCAATTACTTTACCTTTCATATCCCAAACTGCAAGATAGAGATCGCCATAACGATATGCATCGCTTTGGCGACTGCTAAACTCGTTTACTGCCGCCGTAACGCCATGCTTTTTCAGGAACTCATAGCCGTCTTTAACTAAATCAACCGCTTTTTCTGGAGTTACACTTGGATAGTACCCGCATGCAATGAAGTATTGCTTGCCGGCAGCATCAGTTACTTTTTCTGCATAGGTATGTTTGATTGCATTTTTGGATCTATATTCAACCCAAACGCCTTCAGTGCTATTTTTTAACCTATTTATAATCTCTTGGTTAACAAATTTGCCATCAGAGTCTTTAACATTTAAAACGTTAGTGCCAATAAGGCCAGGGCGATCTCCATTTGCCATCATTTGACCATTAAAGTCAACGGCATACAGATATAAATCTCCCATCACAAATCTACCTGCAGGATAGCTGAGCGTGCTAAAGACTTCATCTACCGGGAAGCCTTTCTTAATTACCACTTCATCAAAATATGAAACCGCTGCTTTTACTAATCCCACCACAATATCGCGCTTAGAATGAGGATAATAGCCCGCACCAATCACATATTCTTTACCATCTTTAGTAAATGGTTTCACATAAGTAACTTTATTTGCATTGCGCCATTGATACGTGAGCCAACCGCCGCCTGCTTGAGCTTTTTTGATCATCTCTTGGACCATATACATGCCAAACATATCGCGTTGATCAATCCAGTTTTTCCAAACACCCCGTTCATCAAGCCCGCTTGCATACTGGAAACCATCAGTATCATATACAAAAAGATACATCTCTCCTCGTATGAAATCGCGTCCATGGGTAAATGCATTCATTGCTTTATCAAATGAATTGTTTTGGACGAATTTTAAGCCATCTTCTACTAAAGCAACTACCTGTTTACGCTTAATATTTTCTTCTGAATCAGCTTTGAGTGGTGTGCCAAAAGAATCGGTTACGGTGTCTACCGTTTGGCCGCCGGTTGGTTCAGCATCTACTTCTGATACCGCCTCAACATCCATTGAGGTTTTGAGCGATGCTTTATCTATAGAATCATGATTGTGATAAAGATGTAAGCCGACCAGCAGGGGAATACAAACCCCTGCTGCCATTAATACTATAAATCGATTTTGAGCGTTCATTACACGTTCTCCTTTTTTATTAAAACCTACTCTTTTCTTCTACCCATAAATTGAAGCAAATAAAGGAAAAGATTCACAAAATCAAGGTATAGCATTAATGCACCCATAATTGATACTTTTGCCATCGTTTCGCGATCGCCCAGCATCTCTTGGCTCATATTCTTGATCTTCTGAACATCGTATGCAGTGAGTAACGTAAAGACGATCACCCCAATTGCTGAAATCACAAAATGGAATGTTTCATTTTTCAAGAACATATTCACCAATCCACCAATAATGATCCCAATTAAAGCCATCATCAAATAGCTGCCCATTGAGCTCAAATCAGATTTGGTGAAATAGCCATAGAGAGCCATCGCGCCAAACATGCCTGAAGTCACCAGAAATGTTGCTGCAATTGAGGTATAGGTATACACCAGAAAAATAGAGGAAAGTGTAATGCCCAATGTTGCAGCATACAAAATGAAAAGAAACGCTGCAGTTGCAAAACTCATGCGATTTAGCATCGCACTCAAGATGATCACAAGCGCAAGTTGGCCAACAAAAAGGCCAATTAAAAGAACATTAGAGCCAGTTGACCCACTAAAAAGCGCATTGATAAAGGTGGGGCTTTGAGAAACAAAGTAAGCAGTAGTTGCAGTAATTGCCAACGCTAAACACATCCATGCATAAACGCGATACATTAAGTTGGATTCGCGCGCATAATATTTGGTATTTGAATAATCGTTAAACATAGAAAACTCCTTATAAATGGAAAGAATACATTGAGCTCTTTTTCTTAAGATATCGCTCAGATAAAGGCTTGTCCAATTTTTGCCACCACTCTTGCCCCCATAAATCCAAACTGTTACAGTATATGAGTATGTATAAAAATTTATGAATCCAAGGAGCTTTTAAAATGGCAATATCTATTACCAAAGATAATTACGCACAAGAAATTGAACAAGCAAGCATGCCGGTTGTTATTGATGTTTTTGCAAGCTGGTGCGGCCCTTGTCAACAGATGGCTCCTCACTTTGAAGCACTTGAAAAAGAGCTTAAAGACACCTATAAATTTGCAAAACTGAATGTGGATGAAGCACGCGACATTTCAATTAAATTTGGCGTTACTTCAGTCCCAACATTTGTGTTTATGCACAATAATCAAGTAAAAGGCAAAGTAACGGGCTATATGAGCAAAGCTGATTTGAAAGCTCGTATTGAAGAATATTTGGGATAATTCGATCTCAAAAATTAAGGGCCCATAATCTGGGCCCTATTTTTTTACTGCTTCTTATCTTTAGGCTCATATCCAAGAGATTTTAATTTATCTCTCAATTCATCCGCCTTCTTCCAATCTTTGGCAGCACGTGCAGCCTCACGCTCCTTAATAAGCTGTTCCATTTCAGGGGTAATTTCTACTTCTTTTTCTGCTAATGGAATCAGCGAAAGTCCCAGCACCTGCTGAATAAACTCTTTTACTAAGCAAAGCTGTTTATGATCATTTTGTAATGCCGGTAACGATTCAAATAATACGCCCCACATGCCGGGAGTATTAAGATCATCTTCAAGAAATTGCAGCATCTTATTCACTACTGCCGAATCTTTAATAGCATGCTGGGCATAGGGCGGGCATTCCATATTAAATTGCTTGCATAACCGTTGATAGGTTTTTTGCATTACTACTAAATCATCGAATGAGAAATCTAATGGCGCTTTATATTGATGATTCAAAAGATAAAAGCGAACCACCATTGGATCGAATTGCTTAAACACATCGCGCAAGGTGAAAAAATTACCCAATGATTTAGACATTTTTTCTTGATTGATGCGCACAAACCCATTATGTAACCAATAGCGCACAAACTCTTTTCCATGTAACGCTTCCGATTGTGCAACCTCATTTTCATGATGCGGAAAAATTAAATCTAAGCCACCCGCATGCATATCAATCGTTTCTCCAAGAAACTTGCCTGCCATTGCTGAGCATTCAATGTGCCAGCCCGGTCTTCCTCTGCCCCAGGGAGAATCCCATCCGGGCTCATTCGATTCTGCATGTTTCCAAAGAGCAAAATCGAGTGGATTTCTTTTCTTCTCATTCACTTCAACACGGGCACCCGCGATCAAATCTTCTAATTTATGCTTTGATAGCCGACCATATTGCGGAAATTTAGAAATCTCGAAATAGACATCGCCATTTGATTCATACGCTTTACCCGCTTCAATAAGCCCTTGCACAAAAGCAATAATCTCAGGCATGGTCTGCGTTACGGTTGGTTCAAAAGTGGGTGGCAAACAATGAAGCGCTTTCATATCTTCGTGAAAGGTAGCTATAAATTTTTTGCTAATTTCTTCGTATCGATTAGGATCGCCAAACTCCTTTTGAGCCTTTGCAATGATCTTATCATCAATATCGGTGAAATTACGGCAATAGACTATCTCATATCCTAAAAATTTAAGTAATCGGTAGAGCACATCAAAGGTTACGTATACGCGGCCATGGCCAATATGCGCATAATCGTAGGGAGTTATTCCGCACACATAGAGAGAAACTTTTCCCTCTTGTAATGGTTTAAAAAGTTCTTTTTTGCCACTTAACGTATTGGTGATTGTTATCATAAAATTCGCTTATTTTGAGTGAATTTCTCTTTCTGCACACTATAACATAATAAGCCCAGACTGTTCAATTCCTAAAAAACAAGTATTATTAAACTCATCTTTTAAGGACCCTCCAGGAGTGTATAAATGACCAGCATGAGCAGAATAATGCATCTTATTGCTTGTATAAGCATAGGGGCGGCATTACACATCGCTTCAGTTAATTGCAAAGAAGCGCCAATACAAAATCAAGAACAAGAAGAAATATCCGAAATTGTTTTATCTGAAGATTCCGCAAAAGCAGATACCCAGGAAGAAGCAGAAGAAATCACTGCTCAAGATCTGGCGGGGCGCCTTATTCGAAATATTATTATTCAAGGCAATCAACAAGTTAGTATTCAGGCTATCCTTAATAAAATCTCGTTTCGCAAAGGCCAAAAATTTGACCCTCTCAAAACACGCGAAACAATTCGAAATCTTTACTTCGATTTCAAGCGATTCAGAACCGTTAATATAATGGCCGATCCAATAGATGATGAAAGCGTTGATCTCTATATCATTGTTGAAGAAAAAATTCCGGTTAAAGAGATTATTTTTGAAGGCAATTCCTGCATTACTGAAAAAGAGATTAATGAAAAAGTATTTCATGATGATATTCCTGCCATTGATACTGAAGAATTAAAGATATTCGCTCAAGCAATCAAAAAACTTTATTTGGAACGCGGCTATTATAATGCAGAGATTAATCCTGAATTAATTGTTGATGCCAACGGTAAAGGCACCTTGATATTTCATATTAATGAAGGAACCAAATCTTTAGTAAAGCAGATTTCATTTAAAGGTAATCATCATGTAAGCGGCAAAACATTGCGCAGCATTATGTATACACGCGAAGATTGGTTGCTCAGCTTTATGGATAAATCAGGCACGTACTTGCCTGAGCGCCTTGAAGGTGATAAACATGCTATTGAAATGTATTATCAAAGTAACGGCTATTTAATGGCAAAAGTTGCTTCCATTACCCCTCAGATGGATGAATGTGGCAATTTTAACATTCTCTTTGAGATTCAAGAAGGCGATCTTTACACCATTGGATCAGTAAGTGCTCCGGGCAATGATTTAATTTGCGAAGAAAAACTTCTGCAAGTAGTGCCGATCAAACCAGGCGATCTTTATTCACGAGAAAAAATTATCGATGCTATCAAAAACTTAGAATTAGTTTGGGGTAGCTTTGGCTATATGTATGCGCATATTGAGCCCTCAATCAATCCAAATGATGATGCCAAAACGGTAGATCTGGCATTCCATAGTGAGTTAGGAAATCAAATTACATTGGGCAAGCTCACGGTCCGCGGTAACCAAAAAACTCGTGATAAAATTATTAGAAGACAAATTCTGTTTTCTGAAGGAGATCTACTCACCAATACGCGCATGGAACAATCAAAAGAGCGTATTCAAGCATTAGGCTATTTTGATCAGCGCGAAGGGGTGAATTGGAAAATTATCCGCACCGGCGAAAATACTGCTGATTTAGATTTAATGCTCAAAGAAGCAAAGACGGGCCATGCAGGATTCCAACTTGGATTTGCGGGTAACCCGGCCAGTATTAGAGATCCGCTTAAAGGTGCATCTTTGCAGCTTGATGTGGGTGATACCAATCTTATGGGAACGGGGATACGCTGCAATCTTAATAGCAGATTCTCGCATGAAGATTTCTCTTTAGGGTTTAATATCACGCAACCATGGCTCTTTGATAAGCCGATTTTGGGCGCACTTGATGTGTATCACAAACGGCTTGCATACGAAGATTTTAATTTCACCACTCCGGTGAACGAAGTTGATACAGGATTAACCCTCACTTCAGGATTTGTAGCTCAATGGGGCAATTCCGTTTTACGCGATACCTTTATTCGCGGTGCATTAGGAATTGATAGCATTAAATACCAGCCCGATCCACCAAAAGCAACTATTTTAGAATTACAGCAACCAGAGCGCGCGTTTGCTGAAGCGCAATATAATCTCATTTTGCGTAAATTGTTCACGCCAGGAAATTTTGGATCATTCTCAGTGCATATGGGCCAAGATCTGCGCAACCATCCCATGCATCCTACCGGCGGCTATAGTTGGCTTGCACGCGCACAAACTACCTTTAACTTTAGTAGTCGCTGCTTAGGGTTCCAAAAATATGATTTTGAAGGCCATTGGTATACAGCGCTTATTGGTGCGTATGATTTAGTATTTCACTTGCATGCCTATTTAGGCGTAGTTGCACCATTTAATTGCAAAGTGATTCCGTATCGCGAACTATTCCATATTGGTGGTCCTGCCAGCGTGCGAGGATTCTTATTTGGAGAAATTGGGCCGCAATTTAATGTGTTTGATCAAATTGGTGAAGCAACGCGCGGCGATTCTATTGGCGGAACTAAAACCACTTTCTTAAATGCAGAATTAATCTTCCCAATTACTCCTGATATGAATATGAAAGGCGTATTCTTCTATGATGGCGGTGCGGGTTGGGATAATCCGTATGTTACTAATGCTAATCGCCAATTTATTCGCAATAATGGATTTAATTATCGCCATGCGGTGGGCTTTGGTATTCGTATCTATCAACCAATGCCAATCAAAATTGATTGGGGCTTTAAACTTGATCCACGTAAAGGCGAGCCTGCGTATGAAGTGCATTTTAACAGTGCCTATGAATGGTAATCCTTATATTCTGAGATTCGTATGAAAAAATTAGCTCTCTTAGTTCTCTGTTGCTCTCCGATTTTTAGCATGCAACTAGCACTAGTTGATGCGCTTAAGAATGATGCCGTGGACGAAGTTGAAGAGGTATTGGAAGAATTAGTTAATCCTACTTCTCAACAATTAGAATCGCATGCAAGCGCAGCACTCTTAAGACGTGATGCCGATTTGAATGAGATTCAAAAGTTTTCTGGTACATTGCTTGATCAAAAAAAACAAAATGCCGGATCGCGTAACAATTTCGATTTTTATAAAAGAATGCTTCTTGGCGCCGGTACGGCAGTTTCCGCATTAGCTCCGGTGGGATTTTCTCTCTATGATGCGTATACTACTGGCCATCATTTTCCGGCAAATAGTATCTTTATCTCCTTGGCAATTGCTGCAGCAGCCGGATCATTCCATGCATTAGAACAATGTAAACTCGGCTTTAGCAATCACGATGCAAAAATAAAATATGATAAGCATCGCGTGATGGCCTATCTTATTGCTGAAGCAAAAGCACGCCAACAACGGCAAGAACCAATTCAGCCTTAAATTTTTCTCACAAAAGATGAAGGGCGCCGCAGTTACGCAAGCGCCCCGAGTTGTAGATCTATAAATACTTATTGAATAACTGAAAGATTATGCGAAATGGCATAATAATTAGGTTGGCTCACAGTTGCAGTATAACTATTAGGAACAGAAAGCTGACCCGTTAGCAATGCTTCGCGCGGACCGGTTGGACCATAAATAATATTATAGTTGCCATTGGTTCCATCATGAATATTGCCCGCACCATTCTTAAAGGCATTATTTCTTTCAAAGGTAGAAGTACTGATTGATAGGCTTGCCGGAGTTCCCGTTGGACCAAGATCAGTATATCCCTCGCCCGCGCCTAAATTATCGGTATTATTATCAGAACGGCATTCGCGAACCGTGCAACGATCGCACTGTTGAAGCATCACACCATAGATATTATCATCAAATTCACAATTAAATACATTATGGCGCTGCGCATTTAACATATAAAGACCAGCAGAATAAATGGTGCTATTAGCAACCCCTGCAACAGCCCCGGTTGCAGACATTGAAAGAGGCCCTTTATTACGCATTGCTTTTGAATTAGTAAATGATATTGGCCAACTTCTAAATTGATCAACGCCAGTTTGTCCGTTTTGTTGCACGTAATAACCATTTGCAATACCTTGAACACCTGTTACTGCGCCCGTTACTGCAAAAGTTTGATTGCCTGAAGATACACAATTATCAACCGAGATTGCTCTGGTTGTTTGTTGCGCAAGTGGAACTTGCAACGCCAACGCGTTTACAAATCTAAATCCTTGGGCTTGACCACCATTGCGAGCCAGGGTACGTTGCGCAATGCAATTATTGAGAACCACGTTTTCACAGATGATATCTGCGCCAGCAAATCGAATTGAATCACTGATCACGAAGCCGGCACAAATTGAAGATGCACTAAGAGGGCCATTGGCAATATTATCTGATGCCACGCATCCATCCATGGTTACGTTTTTAGCAAATGCAATTAAAAATCCAACAGCTACGCCAATACCAAAATCATTTACTACGAAAGGTGTTGATAATTGCTGATCACCAATTTGCTGATTATCAGAGGAAACACAGTTTATGAGAACCGTGTTTCTGGATGAAATACTACCCGGTGGATTGATTGGATTATTGCCACTACGATGAAAACCATTAATCTGCGTTAATGCTCGGCCACCGCTAAATGAACAATTAATGAACATGCTATCTTCATTACTTGCCGAGCCATAATTTAATACACCACCACCGAAAAAGGTACTGCTGGTTGCATTCATTTGACAATTGGTATACGTAACACCGCGCGAAAATACATCATGAATACCTTCAGCAACAAAGGTAAGTCCTACTGCCGCCGTAGTGAAATCACCTCGGTATGCGGTTCTATTAAAGGTTGAATCATTTACCGTCATATTAAGAATGCCGGGAATATCAATGACATCACCAAAAGCAAAAACTGCCCCAATTGGCTCAATGCCAGCAATACTCAGCGCTGCTGGATCAGTAGTCCCTGATAAAACATTTCCGCCTGACACATACGCACCAGTTGCAGTGCTTGCAACGGTAAAGGTAGTCGGAGTGGTGCTTATAATTCTCACATTCGAAAGATTGTATTGCGATGGATTAATACCCACAATAGAAACTACCTGACCTGCAATAATAAAGTTAACGCCAGGACTGGTGTATGTATACGTTACAGTAGTACCATTGCCTACAGCGTTTGTAATTACCGCGTTAGTAATGCCCGGATCATTTGAGAAAGTATCATCAATATGGCAAGCATTAATAGTGTTATCGGTTGAGTTAACTAATACCAACCCATTCATATAATTGTCTATGCATACTACGTTATCAAGAATTACTGATTCTAAACGATTTTGGCGTGTGGGAGCCACATTCTGCGTGAAGAATACCGGACCCATACCAAATGATGCGCTCTCACCAATCACTACTCCACCTACGCCAAATGGCACGCCATATCCTACGGTTGTTGAATTATGAGGAATATAGGGGAAGCCATATGCAGTTGCTCTTGGCCCGGTCGCCGGCACTGATGCGAGTACTCCACAATTCTTAACGGTTAAATTGCTTAAGCGAATATCAGAGTTGTGCCCAAATATACGAATACCATACATTGAAAAGCCATCAATAATAGCAGGATCTCCGCCCTTAATATAAATAGATTGTAGGCCCGCAGTAGAGTCGAATGGATCATTTGGGATTGTATCTGGAATTAAAATACCAACCACAAAAGGAACTTGTGTGGAGGTTCCAGCACCAGCTTGGGATAATCTATGATCGCCCATCAATACAACAACGTTTGAAGATCTAATAGTAATTGCCGCCTGTACGGTAGTTTGAGCTAAAGAATCATAAGGAGCGGTTGGAGCTACTGGTGCAATAGTGCTCAGAGTCGGATTAAATACCACATCTTCTTTTAAACAATAAACCCCCGGCTGTGTGATCACATATCCGCCCGGCTTATTAATGTCAGCGCTGCCAAATGATATGGCGTTGCTGCACTGCAAGCGCGCATCGATCGAGCACACTTTTTGCAAAATACATTTTTCTGTTTTTCCCCGAGTCTCTGCTTCTTCTGCGCTCGCAGTGAAAGCAAGCATGCTCAATAATGAAAACATGCTCAATTTAGTTATAGATTTCATATCTACAACTCCTTTTTTTAAGTATTAGAAAATCGTTACAGTCTGACGATAGAAAAAAAAAAAAACGATTCAACGATTTCTAAAAAAATTAAATAAAGTAGCGTTGCAAAAAGGATTTTTGTGAAAATTTGAAAAAAAAGAAGGGCCTTCATTTACCCACACGCCTCAAGCTCTTGTTTTTACTTGTTCAGGCTCTTTATTCTTATCAATAAGGGAAAGGGACAACGATGAAAAAAATAATATTTCTTATTTTCTATTGCGCGCCAATAGTGGCAATGCATCCTGAATTGAAAGATGCGATTGAGCATTCTGATCTACAAAAAGTGAAAAAAATTCTTCAACAATCAAAAGAGCAAGCAGCTTTATCGGAGCAAAATCGTTTAATAACGCAACCAGTCGATTTAGAACAGGCTCATCAACTTGCCCAAAGATTAATACCAGAAAAAGAAGAAGCAATTCAAAGTTTAAATAATTTCGATTGCTATCGAAGAATTACTATTTCTTTACTTACGTTTGCCGCGACTTGGGGTCCATTGGGTTACTCTGCCTATAAAGCATTTTCTACCGGTAATTGGCCTTCGGGGCAGCAAGCGCTTTTAGCACTTGCTGCGGCAACCGGTGGCGCATATCATGGTGCTGAGCATGTACGATTAGGGTTAAGTAACCGAGATGCAAAAAATAAACATGCCAATCATCTGGCAATCACGCAGCTGATTGCCCAAGCAAAAGAAAAAGCACATCAAACAGCGCCATAAATTATTATATATTTAATAACATTGCTTTTTGAGATTCACTTTTGTAAACAATAATAAAAAGTAAAAAGTGAGAATACCTATGAAACGATCAACATTTGTAGCTATTTTTGTGAGCGCAAATCTCGCATTTGTTATGCTCCACATTCATAAGCAAAGCCAAGTAACAAAGCTTTCTTATGTGAAACAAAAAATTGATACTGAAATTGCCGCACTAGAAAAGCGTAAGCGAGAACTCACGCATGATTTGCAAACAGTGCATGATCGCGCATTAGTGAAACAGTTTGCAGTAAACAAATTGGATTTAAAACCGGTAAAGATTGCACAGATAAAAAAAATTGAAGTATAGTCCTTCGATACGAAAGCTTCATTTCGGATTTCATCCTGAGCTTGTCGAAGGGCAGGATGTGTGGAGTTTAACAATGCAAGTATATAAAATTCGTGGAACATTGATCTTCTTTTTCTTCTGCCTTTGCTATCTGATAGTATTGGGCAATCTCATATACTTGCAATTATTTCAGCATAATTTTTTCACCCAACTAGGTGAGAAACAATATCATGTGAGCATCACTAATTATCCGCCGCGCGGCGTAGTGCTGGATCGCACGGGAAAAAATTTCCTAGCAATCAATAAAGATACCTTAGCAGCCTTCATGCTGCCGCGCCAATTGGAGATGCGCGCAGAATTAGAAAGATTTTTAGCAAAACACTTTCCTACTGCGCTTGAACGTTTAAAGACTCATAGGAATTCTCATTTTCTTTATATTCAACGAAAATTAACGCCCGAACAAATTGAATTGATTAATAATAGCGGCATTAGCGATATTAAAATTCTTGCAGAACCTAATCGCTTTTATCCTCTTCCTGCAGCTGCATCATTAATTGGCATCACTGATATTGATAACAAAGGCTTATTTGGCCTTGAACTGCAATTTGATAAGCAACTTGCCGGTACGCCCAGCACGGTTACCTTAGAAAAAGATGCGCGCTCAGGCCATTTCTATTTTACCAAAGAAACCACCCAAGCGGGCCTTAATGCAAAGCCACTGCGGCTCACCATTGATAGCGATTTGCAGTTTTTAGCGTACGAAGCGCTGCAAGATACCATTGATAAATATCGGGCTAAAGAAGGCGCGGTGATTATTATGGATCCAAATACCGGCGATATTCTCGCAATGACTAATTATCCGAGTTTTAACCCCAATAATTTTGCCGAGAAAGATCTTTCTATTACTAAAAATACCTCGGTAACGGAAGCGTATGAATTAGGCTCAGTTTTCAAAATACCCTGCGCTATTGCAGCGCTTGAAGAAAAAGTGGTAACTCCCGATGAACTAATCGATTGTAAAAATGCAGAGACTGCATACATCGATGGCAGAAAAATTAACACCGTGCACGCTGCAGGAATTATTCCTTTTGAAGAAGTAATCACCACTTCTAATAATATTGGTATTGCGCAAGTAGCTCAACGCGTTGGTACTAAATTATATGATCATTATATGAAACTGGGATTCAGTAAAAAAAGCGGTATTCCCTTTCCCGGGGAAAATAAAGGATTTATTAATCACCCCTCTCGCTGGTCAAAGCAATCTATTATTTCTCTTTCATATGGCTATGAAGTTTCTGCAAATCTTCTCCAGCTTGCGCGTGCATTTTGCATAATCGCTAATGGCGGTTATTGGATCGACCCCCGCCTTGATTATGATGCACCAATGATAGGAAAAAAACAGAAATTATATTCTGATGAAACGATCACAACAACTAAGGATCTATTAGAAAAAACAACCGCAACAGGTACTGCAAAAAAAGCACAAATACGTGGCTACCGCATTATGTGCAAAACGGGCACGGCAAATATGCTGGAAAATGGCCACTATAATCCCGATCGCAATATTTTCACCTGCTCTGGCATTGTAGAAAAAGATGGCTATCAAAAAGTGATTGTGGTTTTTGTAAAAGAGGTTGCTCAAAAAGATTTATATGCCTCTGGGGTAGCAGCACCACTTTTTGAGCAGATTGCTGAGCGCGTTTTAATTAACGATCGCATTATTGTTTAGGGCTTTTAAGCGATTCTCGTAATCGTTTAAAATATACTTCTTCGAATGCTTTGAAATACTTTAATCGTACTGGGTCCACTCCATCTACTTTGGAAAGCTCTCGTGCCTTTTGATAATGGCATTTCGCCGCATCTAACTGGGAGCTTTCATTTACAAATGCACGCTGCAATGACAACTTAAATAAGTAGTATTGTGCGATAAATGATTTTCCATCCATCATATGATCTGCACTTTCAAAACATTTGTGTGCAATTGTATAACTTTTATCTCCAGAATCATCTGCTTCAATTTGCGATTCTGCACGAGACATATACTGTTCGCCTAATAAGCAATAGATAGACTCTAAGAATTTTTTGTCAAAACAAACTTCTTGAGATGATTGCATATCTGCCCATTTAAGTAATAAATCAATAAATGTATGATTGTATAGTATTTCTTGTGCGTGAGATAATACATTTGGATCCCAGCCAGCATTAATCAATTTATACAATTTTTGTGCAATTTCTTTCGGTTGCATTAACGCAGGATATTTAGAAATTGCTAATAAAATTTTAAATAATTTCGCTTGCTCTTTGCGTAATGGATTATGAGCCGCTGCATCTTTAGTCAAACTATAAATATAGGCTCCTCTATCAACCGAATCTGGTACCAGAGAAGGCATTTCATAATAAAGGCGAGCTAAAAAAAATGCTGCACGACCATTTGTTTTATCTTTTTTCAAGATTTGCCGAATGGAGCGTGCCGCTTCTTTAAAATCTCTCTTATCAGAATAATATTGAGCTAAAATAAAGCTTGCAGGAAAATTATTTTGAGCCGCAAGGCCTTCCAGCATAGCAATCCCTCTTTTTACTTCACGCAATACCCCAGGAAATTTTTTTAATCCATTTAGATTATAATTACCCAAAACTAACGCCGCTTCTCTATCATTATGAGCTGCAGCCTTTTGCAAGAGCGTCAATCCCCGACGAAAATCATGCTCAGTTCCTTTAGCATCTAAAGATCTATTCACATATAATAGACCTAAAACTCGTTCTAAAGGCACGCCTCCTGATTGCGGTCCTCTTACTCGCAGCGCGGCCTCTAAATTTTCAAAAAGCTTTTTATTACTTTCTTCATTCCATTTGGTAAACAAGGTATATTTTTGTGCTAAAATGTGGGTTGCCAATAGTGAACTTATATTATTAAACGGTGCTACCAAATCATTTATATGCTCCGGATTGCTTTGAGGATCGAGACCGCCAAAATCGGTTATTCTCTTAGCGTATTGAGAAACTAATCGTAGCATCTTTACCGCATCGTTATCGATACGATAGAGCTGTGTTAATCTACGCGCCATACCGGAAGAAAATAAAAGATCTCTATCTGCTGGAATAGTACTGCGAGCAGCAACTCTTTCAAATATTTCTAAATCTTTAAAAGTTGTATCTTCTGTGAGCACCATATTATTGCTAGCGGCAGCATGAGCCGTATAAATACTAAAATGTAATGCTGCATGAGCAGCTTCTAAATCAGTAGCACTGCGTTTTATCGTTGCCTGATAGGCTTTATAGAATGCTTCATCTCCTTCCATTTCTTTTCCATCCCATCCAAGCAAACTTTTTTTAAATAATGCCCACGCCTCTTCCTCTTGCTTTTTTCCATGATGTCCCTGCTCATAGAGAAGACCTAAATAGGCCGTTGCTGCTAAATTACCTTTTGCTGCTTCAGAATCAAATAACGTTCCGGCATCACTATATCGTTTTTCATTCCAAGCTTTTTTTGCTTGCTCCATGACTGAAGGTGTTCCCACCACTGATTGAGCATTATTTTGACCAGATTCGATGCCCAGAGCATTTTTAATTTTATTCTGTATATCATCAGTCATATTTCCGCCACATGGCCAGCGTTGTGCATGACCAAGATCATATATCAATTGCAATTTTGAGCGGCAATCATTGGGGTTATCTGCCAATCCCTGAATCAAACGATTAACTACTGTTTCAAAAGTTCTTTGCCCTTTAAATTTATTGCTTTTTTTGCTTAAAACAATGTTTGCCCATTCAATTCCTGCAACTGCAGATCCACCATTGGCAGCACGATCAAAAAGTTCTAAAGATTCTTCAAGCAATTCAAGGGCAGCTTCTTGACTTTCATCATTTTCCGCGTTCCTACTCAGAAATTTCAAGTATAACGCGCGTTCATAGTCAAGCATGTTCTGGCTTAAAATTTCAGGATCAGAAAATGGTCGCTTGGCGTGATGTGCGGCAGTTAATAATTTTTGCATTTCATTGATATGCAGCATATATTCGTGCAACCGAATCACGGTGTTTTGTGGCATACTATTACTTTTACAAACTGCTTGTGCAAAATACGCCCATCCTTCTTCTTTTGCAGCCGCCGCATCAATGAATGCTTTCGCTCCGGTTGATTCTAAAAGTTTTCTTGATGCAGATGATGCATGAGAAGATAAAATTCTTTTTTGAGCATGAGATAATAATTTCATTGCACTTTGAGGATCGGTTTCGGCTAATGTCATCATAGCGTAATAATCGAACTCTAAGCTTTGTTGCTCGGTGCCCAAAGTTTCAGATTTAAATACCAAGCGCTGCGTTTCATTTACTGCACGTTCTTTTTGAGCAGGTAATGAGGCACTGCGCCAAAAAAGATTCCAAAATTCTGCAGCCTCGAATATTTCTTGCGCTGAATTTTGCCCATGAGAAAATTGCGGAGCTAACGCTTCCAGAGCAATCATATTTCCACGCGTCGCAGCATCGCACACCAGCTCTCTTCCATTTTGAATTACGGCAAAACATTCAAGCAAATCTTTTTTACCATGATCGCCGGCAGCAAGAAGAAATTCAACACCCTTTTTTTCATCCATCGGAATTAAATTTCCCCAACCAGTAAGATATAAAGAACCCAATTGAGCACTCAACGATTCGCTGGGATTCTTTTCTAAACTTTTTAATGCTTCTTGTATGAGTGATGCTAAATACGGATCATTATTGGTGCCTAACTTTCGAGTGATGGCACAGGCATCAGCAAAATTGTCTACCAAATGCACAGAGTCATCGATTGCTAATTGCTTCCAAACCACTTCAATACTTTTTTTGAGCTCATAATCTTTTAAAACTTTTTCTGCGGGTGAATCGATAAAAGTATGCTCCTGATCTTTTAGAAAAAATCTTTTAGGTGTACCTGCATAGCGTAACAAACGGCTAATGTATACTTCACGATCGTAGGGCTGCAGATTTTCAAGCGAAGCCATCGGCTGATCACTTGCTAATAAACCGGCCAGCGTGAGCGCACATAATGGATCTGGTCTTGGGTGAAATGTTGCCGCTGCAGTCCAACAAGCTGCTTGATCAAAGTCTTGGCTTTCAAGCGCAAGACTCGTAAACAATCTTAGAGCCGGAACATGAGCATCAGCGGGATCTTCAACGAATGTAAGAAGTTTTGCTTTGGCCTTTTCTGCATCGGTCTGGCATAAGAGCTTTGCATGTTCAAATTCAATCATTCGCTCTTTAGATAAGGGATACATGGCTTGATCAAATAAATCTTGCGTAGAACGAGTAATAAGAATTACTTTTCGTTCTTCCATGCTTTGTAAATAAATAAATTGTGTAGCAAAAAACAAAAGCAATAAAAAATAATGCATTTAAATATCCTAATAAGAGTAGTAATAACCGCATGAAAGGCTACTTTATTAGGATGAAAATGCAAGAAAAAAAATGCGCCATCTTTAACAAAGATGACGCATTGTATAATTCGAAAATAGAACAATAATTATTGCTGGCCGTAAGCTGCTTTAATCATCGTTATTGTTTGTGCAAGAACATTTTGCTGGGCACCATTAGCTATCCCTTTTGCGAATCCGCAGAGGGCCTTACTTTCATCAGTAGTACCACCTGCTCGAATTTCAGTGATGTTAGCGAGTAACGAAGTCGTTAAATCAGCAAATGGATCTGTATGCAATTGTGTTGCACATGCAGTATTGATTTGTTCACGTGAACCATTTTTCAAACTAGCAAGAAGTTTTTTTCTATTTTTTATTGATGGCCATTGGTCCCGATTTTCACGAGATAAATCTTTAAGTTCACATTTACTGCTATCCAAAAAATCGCTCAAACGATCAGCCTGAAAGGCCATTTTAATTCGTAAGTCGAGCTTAGCAGCAACCTCTTGATTATCTAATTCTTGATTTTGCTCACATATTCGTTGCAATGCCATAATCAGACCAAAGCGATAATAATCTACCTGAGTTGCTTTCTTAATATCTTTCATTTCTTGGCGTGCAATATCTCTATGTTGTATATACGTAATTGAATGATTTGGATCATCTTGATAGTGGGGATATGCGATATAATCAGGGCCAATAGCTTCAAACGTTTTTCCTTTCATTATGCTTTCCGCCAGCGAGATTTGACGAGTAAGCATTTGGGTATATTCTTCGGGAGACATACCTTCATCATCTGATTCCATTGCAACAGTAACTGCTGGGATTAGTAACGCTAAAAATAGTTTGTGGATTTTCATGATATTCCCTTCTATGAATAAAAAACTCATAGAATGGTACCATTTTTTTAAAAAAATAAGCAACTAACCTCGCAAATGCGAAGTTAGTTACAAATTAGGTATCGTAACTAAATTTATTAATTATTTGCGCATAAGTCGCACACGGTTAAGCAATCATCTTTACAATCATCGCAACAACCGGTAGTAACTTGTTTACAGTTTCCCGCTCCAGATTTTTTAGCAATCACGCATTCACGCAAGCAGCGCTCTTTACAATTAGCGCATGCAGTTGCACACACTTCTTGGCAACTTACGCGAATCGATTGGCCTTCTTCTTCTCTTTTTTTCATAATTACTCCGTAATTATTGATCATGTAATGAATTACTAAAATTAAGGGCACAAATTTACGAAACAAAGATTTTTTGCGCAATGCAAAGGCTTTAATTTCAATTCATGCCCATTATCTTTAACTACTTAGGTTAGCAGTTACATTTTGCTTTAGGGCCTTTGTGAGCGCCGCACCAGCCATTTTTCTTTTGCTCTGGTTGGTTTGCCGCTTGGCCTTGCTTTTGCTGATTTTGGTTAGGGTTTTGTTGCTGCCCTTGTTTTTGGTTATTCTGATTTTGTTGGTTCTGGTTTTGGTTCCCATTACCTTTTTGATTATTGTTATTATTATTGTTGTTCATCGTATTCTCCTTAGTTTTTAGGTTAAATGAACATTTTTTAAATTTTTAATGAAGGGGCATTAAAGCCCCCTCGTATTTGGCATTCTCAATTATAGACGGTTATTTGCAGGTTCCGCCTTTGCAACCAGTTTCCTCATCGATGTCATCGCCTTTGTTGTAATTTACCGGTCTGGTTTCATTCTTTTGAGATCTTGATTCATCTCTACGATTTTCATTTCTGTTTTCGTTTGAGAAAGGCTTATTTGAACCTTGACCCTGTTTTTGGGGGTTTTGGTTATGAGATTGGCCTTGTTTTTCTTGATTCATGTTAGAATTTGGATTTTTTGGATTGTTACCGTTCATGATATTCTCCTATGAGGGTTTAAGCTATACTCAATGGACCTTTTCAGCTCCATCTTATCCCAATAGTAACATATGCAATTTCTAATAGTCAATGATTTAAAAAACCCTTTATTTATCGTGGTTTTAAAGAAAATCCATAGACTTCTATTTGGCAATACTGATAGGTTAAAAGTATGAATAGTAGCGTATTAACCCACATTAAAGGAGAATATCATGGCAAAATATGGTAAAAAAGCCCAAGACAAGGTGCATAAAGCTATGCATGAGATGAAAAGAGGCGAGTTAAAGTCAGGAAAATCAGGTAAAACAGTAAAAAGCCGTAAACAGGCTATTGCAATTGGCTTATCAGAGGCCCGAAAAGCGGGCGGTAAAGTGCCAAAAGCAAAATCATCAAAATCTAAATCGAGATCTAAATCTCGATAAAAAGAGAGGGCGTGGAATAATTCCACGCCCTTTTTAATTTAGCTTATCTTTTGCAAGCGCAATGAGATTTACCGCATTTTTTACACATAATAAACTCCCCTACTTTAAAAATATAAATACCCTACTTCTACTGAATGAATGTATAGCATGATTGCCATTGAGAAAACAATACATTACTTAAAAAAAGTAACAATTAAAAAAAGAGGCCCACAGAAAATCTGTGAGCCTCTTTAAATTTATAATTACGCTTGTGCGTAATTTAAATTAATACATTCCTGGCATTCCGCCCATGCCACCCATTCCTGGATTAGCCGGAGCAGTTTCTTTTTTCTCTTGTGGCATATCGCAAATAGTTGCTTCTGTGGTCAAGAGTAAGCCCGCAATAGATGCCGCATTTTGAATCGCAGAACGCGATACTTTTGCCGGATCAATGATCCCTTCAGCAATCATATCCACAAACTGGCCATGCTTAGCATCAAATCCACGGCTGCCTTTTTCTAATTTAACACTGTTAACAATTACTGATGCTTCAAAGCCGGCATTCGAAGAAATAATGCGCAATGGCTCTTCAAGCGCACGCAATACGATTTGCGCGCCAAGTTTTTCATCGCCTTCAAGCTTTAATGTTTCCACTGCAGCTTGGGCACGAATAAATGAAACGCCACCGCCCGCAACAATACCTTCTTCAACGGCTGCTCTGGTTGCGCTCAATGCATCTTCAATGCGATCTTTCTTTTCTTTCATTTCAGTTTCAGTTGCAGCACCAACTTTGATTACTGCTACACCGCCGGCAAGTTTAGCAAGACGTTCTTGCATCTTTTCTTTATCATAATCAGAAGTTGAATTTTCAATCTGCATGCGAATTTGCGCAACACGCCCTTTAATTTCTGATTCGTGGCCTTGGCCTTCAATGATAGTGGTATTATCTTTGGTGATGATCACACGAGCAGCGGTACCCAGATCATCAATAGAAATATTTTCTAATTTTAATCCGATATCTTCACTGATCAATTTGCCACCGGTTAAGATTGCAATATCTTCAAGCATCGCTTTTCTACGATCGCCAAACCCAGGAGCTTTCACGGCAACAACGTTGAGAATGCCACGCAATTTATTAACTACCAGTGCTGCAAGCGCTTCACCTTCAACATCTTCAGCGATTACTAATAATGATCTGCCTGATTTTGCCACTTGCTCAAGAACTGGCAAGATGCTCTTCATGCTGGTGATCTTCTTTTCAAAAATTAAAATAACCGGAGCAGCAAGCTCTGATTCCATCTTTTCAGCGTTAGTTACAAAATAGGGAGAAAGATATCCGCGATCGAATTGCATTCCTTCAACCACTTCTAATTCATCTTTCATACCTTTTGCTTCTTCAACGGTGATCACGCCATCACGGCCAACGCGTTCCATCGCTTCTGCTATCTGCTGACCAATGCTGGTATCAGAGTTTGCAGAGATGGTTGCAACTTGCTCTATCTCTTTTTTGCCGCTGACCGGTTTTGCTGATGCTTTGATGCTCTCAACAACTACTTCAACTGCTTTATCAATGCCGCGTTTTAAATCCATTGGATTTGCGCCGGCAGTAACATATTTATGGCCTTCACGGAAGATTGCTTGTGCAAGAACGGTTGCCGTTGTGGTGCCATCACCGGCTACATCAGCAGTTTTGCTTGCAACTTCGCGCACCATTTGTGCGCCCATATTTTCTAATTTATCTGCGAGTTCGATCTCTTTTGCAACGGTAACACCGTCTTTGGTGATACCAGGAGCGCCGTATGCTTTTTCATACACAACGTTTCTGCCACGGGGCCCGAGAGTTACTTTTACTGCGTCAGCGAGGGTATCAACGCCTTTGCGCACTTTTTCACGTGCTGCTGGGCCAAAAATGATTATTTTTGATGCCATTGAATTATTCCTTTTACTCTACAATACCTAAAATTTCTTCTTCGCGAATGCAAAGCTTGTCGTTCCCCAGGACTTCAGTTCCGGCATACTTGCCAAAATAAACCTTATCGCCCACCTTAACGGCAGGCTTAACTAAGTTGCCTTCTTTATCGGTTTTTGAGCCCGGACCAACCGCTAAAACTTCTCCAATTTGCGCTTTCTCTTTTGCCGCATCTGGAATATAGATTCCGCCGGCAGTTTTTTCTTGGCCCTCAAGTCTTTTTACTAAAACTCGATCGCCCAATGGTCTGAATGTTTCAAACATAGTCGCTCCCATTTAATGTGTTACAACTGTTTTAAATGCGTATTTTTTGCCGCTATTGCTAATATGATATGGCAAAAAATCTTAAAATTCAATTCATTTTATCTTAGTCTTATGCACTAAGATTTTAGCATGTATTCTTAGCAGCATCCGCCCTGATTTGCCTCTGTTTCACAGCAAGAATCCGCTTGCGGCTTGCAGCATGAATCTGCCGCTAATTTTTCTGGGGTTGGCTGATAAAGGTCTAAAATATTGCCTGATGGATCTTGAATGCTTGCCATAATTCCATGGGCTGCTTCAGTGGGTTTATCAAGGAAGCTCAAGCTATCCTTTTGAACTTCATAAAAAGCGGCTAAATCAGCTATTTCAAAGACGATCCCGGTGCGATTTAAGCTCACCTTTTCATCGGTTGGGCAAAGGCCAATTTGAAGATCATTTATCTTAAATTCAGCCCAGCGATCAGTTACATGAAAAACCAGCGTAAGACCCAATTTTTTATAAAATTCTACGGCCGCTGGCAAATCATTTTGCATCACGATAACCATAGCTACTTTTTTAACTGCGTTCATAAAGGAAAAACCCCTAAAAATGATGTGTTCTCTATACTTTTAGTGTAGCAGCTTTGCTAAAATCAACAACGATGAATAATGCTCAAATTAAGGATATTTTATGATAGAGATCTACCCCTCCCTTTTAGCTGCAGATCAGGGTAAATTAGACCAATATATCAAAGAATTAAGCCCCCTTTGCCCTGGCTTTCATATTGATATTATGGACCATAAATTTGTGCCCAATACGGGAATAAGTGTGGAAAAAGCCAACCATATAGCCAAAATCGGCTCTCCACAGATGTGGGTGCACCTTATGGTGGAAGATCCGGAATCCTATCTAAACCAGCTCCAGTTGCTACCGGGCTCAATAGTAACATTTCACCTTGAATCGCACAAGCAAACTTCAAAATTAATAAAAGATATATTAGAAAAAAAATGGCTTCCGGGAATCGCAATAAAACCAAAAACTGGGGTAAATGAAGTTTTCCCCTTTTTGGCAGAACTACATCAAGTCCTAATCATGTCTGTGGAACCTGGCTTTTCTGGCCAGCTATTTTTAGAAGAAACACTTGCCAAGGTGAGCCCGTTGCTGGGGTTTCGCAGTACCTCGCAATCCAATTTTAAAATAGCTATGGATGGCGGCATCGGAATACACAATATAAAAAAGGTCGCAGAAAAAGGGGTGGATCAAGCCGCCGTTGGCTCCGATATTTTTGATCACAAAGTGAGCGTTACGCAGGCGTATCAATTGTTACAAAAAAAATCTGAATGATTTATTCTGGCCTTTTGTTACACTGAGCAGCGTTTTATGCTCGCAACGATCAGTGTTAATGAAAGGCTTTTACTCATGCATTTGTTGAAAAAATTTTTTACCGTTGTTTTTTTGGTATCGCAAATTAATGCACTGCACGCAATGACTCGCGAGAGCTCAATAATTCAAGTGCCCACCAGAGAACAAATTAAGCAAATTCATGAGACCTATTATTTTTATAATAGACTGGCCGCAACGTATGGAGTAGCCGTTGCTACCAATGCCCTTTATCGATATCAAAATAATTCATCGCAAACACCGTGCAGCCAATCCTCCATGTATGATCAGATGAGCTACTATGCTCAAGTATTAACCATTCCCGTGATATTAGGCTGCATAGCAAGAAATTGGCTTTTAGATTATCAATATGAAAATCGCGCATTTAAACCACTCCTGCGCGCAATCGAAGCCGAAGATGAAAGAGCAGTAAGTGCAATAGTTGCGGCAGATAGCGTTAATATGAGAAGTCCACTTGATGGCATCTCGCCGTTGCGTATGGCAACCCAAAAAGAGAAGGGAAAAATTGTATCGATGCTTCTCGCAAAAAATGCTCATAGAGAAGATGAAGCAGTGCTTGATGCATTAGAAAGAAATAACGCAGCTATTCTTGCGTTATTATTAAAGGCTGGATGTAATGCAAATGCAAAGCTTATGGTGGGCAAGTATGGCCATACGTTTGCACTCCATCATGCAATTCGCAAACAGTACCGCTCATGCGTGGAACTATTACTAGATGCAGGCGCACATTATTATAGAATATTCCCTGAGATTAAGGCAGATGGTTCTGCTGGCCCGAATGCATATCAACTAGCAAAAGATAATTGCATGGAAGACCTGGTAACAAATTATCAATCGCATGAATAAAAATAAAGAAATTACTTTCTAAATAATTTGTACAACGCAGTTGCACTGGTAGCTGCTAATGCAAAAATTCCCATTGTTTTCATTGGATGCTTTTTTGCAGTTATCGTTAAACTTTTAGCAGCTCTTACTGGCATAGGCCAGAGAGAAATAGTCTTGATCGCTTCTTCTGGATTATAATTATCAAGAATAATTTTATTTTCTGAATTTCTTGTTGCATCAAGCAACTCAATACATTTGCGCATTAATGGACGCGACCATTCAAAATGCCCATAAGAAGGGGTCATCTGAGAAAGAGCTTCTTGCAACGGTGCATTCTGCATCATGAGTTTCCAAAATGCGGCAACTAAAGATGTGCGATCCACTCCTGCTTGGCAATGGAATAAAATTGGCTTTGGTGCATCTTTAAAGAGTGCAAAAATTTCTTTTAATTGTTGTTGCGTTGGTAATTGTTCTGAATCAAGAGTAATAGTGTGCAACTGCACACCATGGCGAATAGCAACCTCTTTTTCTTTATCAAACCAAACGCCATTTGATTCGCGTAAATTTAAAATCGTTTTTATTTTATAAGTCTTAATAATTGCTTCAAGATCTTTTGGGGACATTGTTTTTGATCGATAGGCGCGCTTGTTCTCTACTGCATGAAAATTATTACCAAACCAGGTAAGTGGATTTGCTGATGCAGGAGTAATACTATACAATGCTTCTTGCAACGCTTGTTTCCATCCTTGCATACTTACAATCGGATTTTGGCATGTTATCGCTAAAGCAATTAGCAATATCTTTGATAACTTATTCATGATTTTATCCATTTAAAAAAATTCTGCATCGCACTATCTACCAGATCTAATTATTGAAACGGATTTACTGCTTGTCCTGCTAACCATCCATAGGTGTCAATATTTCCGCTTATAGCTGCCGAAGCCACGGGAGCAATTGAAGCTGATTGAGGAATAATAATTTCTGGCATTGGCGCCTGAGGAATAATCACTGTGGGCATAGCGCCAGTTTCAACTGATGCCGAAACTGTAGGAGCTAAACAACGCAATACTGCATATCCGGTTACTGCTAATCCTGCAGGAACTCCTACGGCCGCAAATACTCTATTTCTCATAGCTACTGATTTATCTCTCTTTACCGGCTTTCTATAGAGTCTTTCTTCTGCGGTATTTATAAATGTTTGAACTTCAGTTAACGGTAACGGCTTGTCTTTTTCATCACTAAAACAAAAATTCTTTCTTGCTTTAGCATTTGCTTTTTTGAAAAATAACTGCGCTTCTTTTGCTTGTTCCATCGCCTGAGCTGCCAATTCTCTTAATGTATCTATTGATGCAGAAGAAAGCGATCTCTCAAACTCTTGAACGGGAGCAATAAATGAATTAAACAATGACTTAAAATCGCCCATAGTTAATTCAGATAATTGATTTGCCAAATCATTGAGCTTTTTGGTCTTATTAAAAGTAATATCTTTTCTTGAATTAGTGTCTATGATTCTTCTGAGCGTTGGCACCATATCGTTTAAAGTACCATGCATTTCAGATTCAATATTTTTAAGTAAGGCAATATTCACCTTAACAGCATGCTTTGGCGATAAGGGCGCTTCCATAGCTGCCAGAGGGGCCATTGAAGCAACAGCCAACAATGACAATAAATAGGTTTTAAAAGTCTTCATAGATTCCTCCATTTCATCGAATTTTCCATTTCTACTCTTAATGATATAGCAAATATTCAGATTGTCAATATTTTTATTGGCAATTTGGACATTCTGATAGGCGTAATTTACCCTAAAAATCTCATCTGGAGGCCTTCTTTTTAATGCCTCTCCTTTTTTACAGATACAGAGCCCAAAAGCTTCAATTTGGGCTAAAATTGTGTAAAAATAACCCCTTTTAGGCGTATACCTGCTTTTATTAGTTTTATAACCTTATAAAAAGAAAGAAGGCCGCTTTTTCAAGCGGCCTTCTGGATTTTACAATATTTGCTTAATCGAGATTCAAATAGGTATCCACAAACGGATAGCTGGTATCAATTGGTGCAACATTCGGCTCTACGTTAATTTCAGGAGCAGATGCTGGAGCAAAGAAGTGATACAATCCATACGCAGTGGCTGCTAAGCCGGTAAATCCGGCAGCATACCATGCCTGTTTGGTGTTTAACTTTTTAAAGATCGCCAGCTTGCTTGCTCTTGCAGGAACATTCGCCACAGAAGCTACCGGTTCAACTTGAGGAGCCGGGGCTACCACCGCTGGGGCAGAATCAACTGCGGGTGATGCTACCGGTGCCGGAGCAGGGTTTACCGCAGGAGCTACTGGTGGCACAAGGGCATTAGAGGCCGTTGGTGCTGCTGCTTTCTTTTGAACTGCTGCAACTGCAGGAGCCACCGTCTTTTTAAGAGGAGCTACCGGAGCAACTGCTTGTGGAGCCGCTGGTTTAATAGCAGATGGCTTAAGTGGGGCAACGGGTGCTGATTTTGCTATAGCGCTTGGTTTCACTTGAGCGCCATCACGCTGCAACGTGAGCTTAAGATTTCTGCTCTTGGCATAACCTTGAATTTGAGTAATAACAGAGTTAAAAGATTTTATGGTAGTGTCAATTAATTTAAGATCAATCGCTTCTGCTCTATTAAACAATTCAATATTAGTAACCAACGTATTTAAAGCGCGCTTGAGCTCGCCCATGGTTACTGCGGGCACTTGAGCAATTAATTCTTGCAAGCGTTCACGAGCCTTTATTTGAGCTGACTTTTGACCTGCTTCTGCTTTTTGAAGCACATTATGGAATTCTTCCATAATCTGGATAACAGTAGTATTAAGAGCATCAATGGTCTGGCCATCCACAATGGTTCTTGCTGCTGGTTTTTGAGGCACATTCATTGCAACCATAGGGGCTGCGCTCAGAAGAGCCATAATAGATAAAATAGTTACTCTGATTTTCATTAGATTTCCTCCATTTACATGAAAATATTTAAAATTCTCTATCTTCAGAATACCCTATTGGAGCATTCTGTCAAGTATTTTTATGTCAATTTGAAATAAATAGACTATATCTATACCTACTTGACCAGACAAATAGAAGGGCTAAAGCCCAGAGATAACCGCTAACGGTATAGCTTAAAAAGCCAAAAGGCAGATGCACTGAGTACATCTGCCTTTTGTATTAGTATACGATAATTGCTTATTTAGCTTGGTTTACCGCGTTTGCTAATTCAGGAGCTGGCTTTAAAGATTTTTGATCATCTTTTTTAGCTCTGAGTTTGTTAGCACCCCAACGAGCGCCCGCACCCACAACACCTGCTGCAGTGGTATAAGCAGCAGCTTTAACTGGATGTTCTACTACAAATGTTCCACCTTTCTTTAAGGTAGAAGTAACACGTAAATCAGGAGAAGCATTATAACCGCGTTGTGCTAAGTTAAATGCACCATCTAAATAACCTTTGTTATAAGCTACATAGCCTAATCCTGCTACACCTGCAGCAGCTACATAAGGAGCAGCAGCTTTAGCAGCTTTCATAGCGCCTGCAGTAGTCGGAACTAACTTAGCCGCTTGAGTTTTTACGGTTTCCATGGTTGGAATATACGCAGAAGCTCTTTGCATGTAAGTAGGTTTTTGTTCTGCTTTAGCTGGCGCAGCTTGAACCTGTTTTGGTTTCAAGTTTAAGCCAAGATTTTGCAATTCATTAACCGCAGCGATAAACTCTGGGTATTGTTTGGTTAACAAAGTAGCCGAGTTATTATTTAACGCTAGAAACAATTCAAACGCTTTCTCACCATAAGTAAGTAAAGGTGCTGCTAAAGCATGCTTGTCACCAAGCTGCTTTTGTAACGCAGGCACATTTTCACCTAAGATTCGAGTATCAACTGGCTTACCTTGTTTCATGTTAGCCAATGAAGTTTGAGCTGATTTTAAATCGGCTTTAATATCAGCTTCGATTTTAGCGATTGTTCTGTTCTTAACATACTTAACACCTTTGTAAACTACATAACCAGTTGCTGCTGTTGCTGCTACTGCTGCAACACCTGCAATTACTGGATGTTGTTTTACAAGTTCTTTAGCTTCAGCTAAAGTCGTTGGACGTTGTGCCCATACTGACTGACCTGCTGATATAGTAGAAGATCCAGCATTATATAACGCATTTCCTACTGTTTTGCCCCAAGTTTTTGGTTCAAGAGTAGATACGTAATCTCTTACTGATTTCATCATACCTTTTGCAGGTTGAACTTGAGTTTGAACTGAAGCTACTGCATTTTCATATTCAGCAGCAAGTTCTCTTGGTTCGACGATTTCCATTGCGCGAACATTCACGCTAGAAAGAAGCAACACTATTGATAATGCTGCGATTGATTTAGATCGTATATTCTTCATACGATTCCTCCATAATTAAGTTAAAATATAACCAACATTTCTACTACTCAATTTAAATCAAATAACACAACTGTCAACCAAATTTGATTGTAAAATATACATTCAATTCAAATAGAAATTTATTATGGGTAAAATGAGTCAAAGTTCAGTCCAAAAGCCATTTCTCATTGAATTGTTTTAAATAATTAACGATGCTAATAAAAGTGATAAATACCAAAAACGAGTCTCCGAGAGTCCCTTGAATACCTCAAAAATCATAAGTCTCCCCCCTCCCCAGCTATCTAAAGAGCATATTTCTGAACTAATTTCCTGCATACGCGCTCATCGAGAACGGCTCTTTTACGTGGATTTGCAGGAGAAGCAAGATAAATATATCTTTCACAATTATGGCCATGGAGGCGCCGGATGGACCTTTCTTTTTGGGGCAGTAAACCAGTCTCTTACTCAATTTGATCAAGCAGTTGCTCAAAAATTCGGGTTAAAAAAGAGCCCTATAGCAGTGATTGGCGCAGGATGCTATGGCCTTTTAACGGCAATAACCCTTGCTCGCAAAGGCTATCAGGTTCGCATCATCGCTCAGGAGACGGAGCGCCTTCCTTCATCAAAAGCAGCCGGATTCTTCTTTCCCCGTGCGCGCAAATGCTCAACTGCTCAAGAAAAAGCCGTTTTTGAATCACAGGGAATGCACTCATATCAAACCTATCTGCAGATTTATGCGGGCAATCACCCGTTTATAAAAATGGGCGCACGATTGCTCCCTGCCTATTATGGATTAGATATAGATCCAGGCTTTGCTCCTTATATAAACAAAGAGCTCATGCCTATTGCTAAGCCCGTGATTATTGATTTTAACAATGGCAAGACGTACGATGCCATGCGCTATGAGGCGCTCTTTATTGATGCAGCACTCATGATGCAAGAATTGGAGCGTAATAGAGTAGAGTTGGCAATTCCTATCATCCGGCAAGAAATTACCGATTTTAATGAGATTCCTGAATCACTTATCTTTAATTGCGCGGGCCTGGGCGCAAAAGCACTTACTCATGATACTAAGATAATCCCGGTTCAAGGCCATCTGATCAGTCTTAAGAATCAACCGCCCTTAGACTATATGCTTAATTTTAAAGTGATTCAAAAAAATCCCTTAGGCAGGCCTCGCGATGAATTAATCTATTTTGCTCCAAAAAATGAAGGAATCCTGGGAATCACCTTTCTGCGCAATCAAGCAGATCCTCAGGCCAATCTTCATGAATTTGAGCGGTTACTGGATCGATGCAAAGAATTCTTTGGAACCTAAAGTTATTTGCTTTGAGCATCTTTAAATAACTTGAGATATTCTCCATACCCTTCTTTTTCCAGATCTTCTAAGGGAATAAACCGAAGCGCTGCTGAATTTATGCAATACCGCAATCCGGTTGGCCGTGGACCATCAGGGAAAACATGCCCAAGATGCGAATCACTCGCTTTTGCGCGTACTTCTATTCGTGGAACGCTTAAGCTATCATCATCCACTTCAACCAGATCTTCCTCTTGAATTGGCCGCATAAAACTGGGCCACCCGGTTCCTGAATCATATTTATCGAGCGAACTAAAGAGCGGTTTGCCTGAAATCCTATCAACATAAATTCCTGGTTTTTTATTATCCCAGTATTCATTGTTAAACGCAGGTTCAGTGCCACACTCGCGCATCACGTTGAACTGCATTGGTGTGAGAGCTTTGCGTAACTCATTATCATTATCTTTTTTCCAAGCACGCGTTAAAAATTCATCTCTTCCGGAAGCCTTCTTGTATGCAGAATACCGTTCCGGATTTTTTTTATAATATTCTTGATGGTACTGCTCTGCCGGATAAAAATTGGTAAACGGAAGAATTTCAGTGTTAATTGCTTTGGAAAATGTTTTGGAATTTTCTAAATTTTGTCGGGATTCCTGCGCAACTGCTTTCTGCTGATCTGAATGATAAAAAATTACTGGCCGATAATGAGGACCGCGATCATAAAACTGCCCACCGCTATCAGTAGGATCTATTTGATGCCAAAAAATATCTACTAACTGCTTATAGGTAACGATAGTAGGATCATAAGTAATTTGTACAACCTCCACATATCCTTTAGCTGCATAATCTTCATACGTAGGGTTGGCCCCAGATCCACCCGCGTAGCCAGCAATAACGTTAGTAACGCCGGGAGTATTTTCAAATGGTTGGACCATACACCAAAAACAGCCTCCCCCAAAGGTGGCAATTTCCCGATTTGAATCAGACGCTTGAATCTTCATTTTTTGAGCACTCCTTTATTGGTTTCCACATTTACCCTATCCCATCAAAATGCCACTGTCAAAAACTGCAAAATGTAGGTAAAAATCCCCCTTTTGCTACCTGCGCCCAGAAGACTCAAAACATTGACAATAAAGGCTTTTTTATGATATTTTAAATACAAATGGAAATTGATATAAACATGTAAAAAAGGAGATTATATGAAATACTTTAAAATATCATTATTAATGAGCACGGCGCTCACTACCCTTGCTACCATTGCTATGGAGCAAAATACACCATACCATAAGCCACTTCCACCATTGCCACCCGCACGAACTTCATCTTTGCCCGGATGGACAGCAGCAACTCCAGCAGTATCTACTACTGATTCAAATGGCATGACTTGGCAAACTGCTATAACTGAAACAGCAAGCGAAGCAGAGCCAGCAATTCCACCACGTCCATCAAACTGGAAACAACCAGCAAAACCTGCTCGTCCCACGCCAATGCGTATGCAATCAGCGCCGGTAATTGAAGAATCTAATGAATTTACTACTCCCATTATTGCTCAGACGTTCGATGGCCCACGTCCTGATGTAACACCACCGGCTCCAGTATTGCAAACTCATTATCCACCCACTACATACGTAAATCCATCATATTTACCAATACACACTCCGCACGCGTTAGTTACACAACCGACCGTTGTGCTCACTAAAGATCAAGAAGCAAGCATCCAAAAAATAAATATCGCTCTTCACGAATTACTCGAGTATTTAATTAAAATCACCAAACATGGTGCAAAATTAGGACTCGCCGCAGCCACGGAAGAAAATACCGCGCTTATTTTTGAATCTGTTAAGGAAGGCATCCAAATAACTAAAAATATTGCACTCGCAACCAAGGCTATTGCAGACATTTATATTCAAAGTGACAAACTTTCCCAAGCAAGCCCCGAAGTTCGCGAAGTTGCACGCGGGCGAGTTCAGGAAATTATGCACTCAGAAAGGTTTATGACTACTGTTACAAAATTCCAAGAATTTGCAAAAAACCCATTCATTCCAACGCCTCTTCGTTCACCGCTCAACAGCTTAGCAGAGAAAGTAAAAAACCTTCCGATTAGCATTTCTAATCGAATCGTGAAAAAATAATTGCTTAAATTTTAGCAGTTAAAACCGATATCCAAGGCCAACTCCAGCGATAACCCCGCTCACGTTGGCCTTCAACGGTATTACTGGGCCGGTAGGAGCTTCCGTTTCGCGGTTTCTCACATGTGCAAATGAGTAAGCTATAAATACATCAAGCACAAAGCATGATGATATATCAATATATGCGCCTACTTTAGCAATACCGCCCAAAGCCCATTTGGTGAGTTTTGGAATCACAAACGCAGATTCATCATGCGTATGCACGCGCACAGGCTGAAAGCCCAGGCCAACATAAAAATCAGTGCGTTCCCAATTACAGAAACTCATAAAATATTTTAAACCAACGCCGATGGGCAATAAGGTGACGCGCGTTGGCGTATTTAATCCGATTGAGTGCCCTTTCTTGCTCAAATAGTCAACACTAAAAAAGCCATACAAATTATAACAATCACTCAATTGAACGGTTAATTCCGGTCCAAAGAGCGCGCTACCCTTATAAATGTGCTTAAATCTATCGCCGGTGCCATGAAAATAGGCGCCTTTAAATTCTAAAATCACATCCCTACTCATTATCTGCGCGGGAATCATTGATAGCATCACTAAAAGACCGTTGAAAAATTTAGATCTCAACATACTACATATCCTTTTTAATATTTTTAATTCTTATACTAAACAAGCATCGGTAACCGTTACACTCACCGGAACCGACGCGCTCCCATTTGCATAATTGGCAACCACATAATAGGTTTTCACCGCATCTGCAGTAAGATTATGTTCTATGAATCGCAGTTGTGTTGCTGGCACAGTTTCTAGCAGGTCAGTTAATCCTGCATCTGCATAGATTGAATAGGAAACGGGCAGAGTATCTGTTACAGGCGCATTCCACGTGAGAATATTTACGAGTTCTTTTTGCAGTAAAAATATATCAGCTCCTTTGCACCCTTTTAAATTTGTAGGGGGCAATGCAAGACATACTTTATATACTGATGCGTTGTTAGAACCATTATTCGATGTTGCAGCAAACAGATTGCCCAGTGCGATTGGTGAAAATGCTACCTCAAAATCAGCTAATCCGGTAGCAAAAGGAGAACCGGCAACCTGGGTAAATTGTCCGGTAGTTTGATCAACGATATAGACTGACACCGTATTATCATCAACATTCGAAACTGCTGCAAATAATGTATCTGCTATTATCGGTGAAAAAGCAACCGAATAAGGTGATAATCCTGCGGCAAAAGGAGAACCCGGAATCTGATTTAATGTTCCTGTGTTTGGATTCACTGCATAAACAGAAACATTGCTATCATTTACATTAGTAATTGCCAGAAATAATGTGTTTGCCATCACCGGAGAAAAAGCTGCCCCTATAGGAAAACCGCCCACTGGCGTTGGAAATGGTGAACCTAAGACCGGAGTAAATACGCCCGTGAGGGGATTCACCGAATACATAGAAATTGTATAATCAAGACCATTTGTCACCGCAGCAAACAGATTGCCATTTATGATTGGTGAGAATACTACTACTTGCGGGTTATTACCTGTTGCAAAAGGGGAACCTGCAACTGGGGTGAATGCACCCGTAGTTTGATTAACCGAGTATACTGAAACATTATCGCTGGTTATATTGACCGCAGCGGCAAAAAGATTGCCCGCTATCACCGGAGAAAAAGCGACACTTATCGGCTCAGTTCCCGCTGCAAAAGGAGAGCCCGCAACTGGCGTAAAGCCGCCCGTTGTTTGATTCACCGAATAGACTGAGATATTGTTAGAAGTCCTATTAGAAACTGCAGCAAAGAGATTCCCCGCAACTATTGATGAAAAAGCTATATCACTGGGATTGGTTCCAGCAGTCAATGGAGACCCTCCCACCGCAGTAAATGCGCCCGTTGATTGATTAACCCTATAAACCGATATATTATTGCCTAAAATGTTAGGCACTCCCGCAAATAAATTGCCCGCTACTAACGGTGAAAACGCGATACTTATAGGACCATTACCAGCAGCAAAAGGAGATCCGGTAACCGGTTGCAAACTTCCAAACGTGCACATTCCATTTATGAATGAATGAGATGCTAACAATAAGCATATAAGAATTTTTTGAAGCTTCATTTTGTTCCTTTAATTAGTAGCCAACTATTTTTAGTAAACGCTACCATGCAATACTTTTGCAAGTAAATATTTAGAATTTATTCATCACCGTTTTTGCAATAAAAAAACATCTTGAGTTGATTGCAATGCAATTGCATTCACCGTATTTGATGTATAATTTGAAACATACGCATATTTTCCATTTCGCGAAATTGCAATATTTGCCGGCGATTGATCAACCGCAATTATCGGAGGGATCACGGTATTGGTGGCAATATCAATAATGTTTACCGTTCCTTGACCAGGTGTTAAATCAGCAAATGTCGGTGCGCCAACGGCATATAACGTATTATAGTTACTTGCATACGCATATTTGCCATCGGGCGTGATTGCCAATCCAGAAGGCTGTATACCGAGATTAATAGTTTTGATTATCGTATTATTACTCAAATCAACAACACTAAGCGTGGTGCCATACGGCGCAAAATTATTACTTCCAAAATTAGTTACATAAGCAAATTTGCCATCGGGAGTAATTGCAATATCAAAGGGACCAGAAAAACCTGGTATTGTTCCAACCACCGTATTATCACTCGTTCGAATAATACTTATAGTTCCGGTTGTGGGATTGCCATCAATATAATTAATCACATACACAAATGCCCCATTAGGCGTCACCGCTAATCCTGCAGGCGCAGTTCCTACGGTAATCGGTGCTCCGACAATTGCATTTGATTGCAAATCAACAACACGCACTGTTTTGCCATTACCACTCTGCACGCCACTCGGGCCGCCATAATTATTCACGTATGCTTTGGTTTGATCAGGAGTAATTGCAAAACCGGATGGCCCATCAAAGCCCGTAATAACACCACTCACCGTGTTAGTAGCGATATCGATGATGGTGACGGTAGTGCCATTACTATTGGTTACATATGCTTTGGTGCCTGCTGCATTAATAGTTATGGTATAAGGCTCATTAAAACTTGGATGGAAAATAGTTGTTTTTGGGAGATTAGTTGCAGCATCTAACACGCTCACCGAATCAGCACCAGTTATTCCATAATTATTATTATTGCCAACATAGACAAATTTATTATCAGGAGTTACTGCCAGACCTGCAGGAGTCACACCAACGGGAATAGTTGCCACCACCGTATTTGGCGCTGTTGCGCGAATTTGAGTAACTGCCGACATTAAAAAAATTGTTGATAAAAAAACTTTTGCGTTCATATTACTCTCAAAAAATAAGAATTTTTTACTTTTGCAATGAAAACTCTAAACTAATTTTACCGCTAAAAGCAAGATAGGATTTCGTATGAATGCAATGACGCCCAGACAACAAAAATTCTTTAATGCACTTCCTGATTCGTGGAAAAAGCCCCTAGAAGAGGTTTGCCATTCCCCCATTATTGATTCACTTTCACAGTTTTTAAAAGAGCGCGAGATCGCGGGCGCAACAATCTATCCTGCAAAACAAAATATTTTTGCAGCATTGCGAGAAACTTCATTTGATAACGTAAACGTAGTAATTGTTGGCCAAGATCCGTATCATGGCCCTGGCCAAGCGCATGGCTTAAGCTTTAGCGTGCCGCCCGGAGTTGCACAGCCACCATCTTTGCGTAATATTTTTAAAGAGATACATTCTGACCTTGGTATTCCCATTCCTAAAAATGGCACGTTAACGCCATGGGCAAAGCAAGGAGTACTTTTACTCAATGCGATATTAACGGTTGAAGAGAGTAAACCTGCAGCGCATGCCAATAGAGGATGGGAAGTTTTTACCGATGCGATTATTGAGCAACTGATTAATCGTAATCATCCTTTAGTGCTTTTGCTTTGGGGATCATATGCACAAAAAAAGGTGCAACATCTACATCTAAAAATCGATCCAACAAAAATATTAGTTTTAAAAGCAGCGCACCCTTCTCCGCTTTCAGCACATAATGGGTTCTTAGGATGCAAACATTTTTCAAAAACCAATGACTTTTTAAAGAAACATCATTTGCATGAAATTGATTGGCGAATTTCATAGTGCTTGCTAAATCGTATGTTTCCACGCTGCGGCTTCAGATTTCTTTATCTCACGCTCAGAATCCTTAGGGAAAATATTGCGAAACTTTCCTGATTGAGCAGGAATTATTTTAATCATCTCATTGATCATCTCTTGAGGATCGAATTGATCGTTTTTTAGCCATTCAAAAAATTTTTTAACGTAGGCTTTTTTATTAAAGTTTTTCTTGTCATCAAGCCAACGGGATGCTGTTTCTCCCATAGCATCATTAAATCCGGTTCTGAAAGGTCCTGGATTAATTGTCTGCACTTTAATATTAAACGGTTTTAATTCATCACGTAGTGTTTCGGCAGCACATTGAATCGCATGCTTAGATGCAGCATACGGCCCAAGGCCCGTTGGTGAAGATAATCCCGCGATAGAACTTATAAATACAATCTTTCCTGAGCTTTTTTTATCAACAAATTTACAAATAAATTTTTGGGTTAGATTAAGCGTTGCAAAAAAATTGGTCTCCAATGTTTGGCGCACAAACTCTAAAGGCACTTCAGAGAGAGGGCCGCCAAAGCCGATCGCTGCATTATTTACCAGAATATCAATATCCCACTTGAGCGCGTTTTCAATATCAGCAGGGTCAAGAATATCAAGCTTCTCCGCACGTAGGTTCTTAAGACCAAGTGATTCTGCTTTTGCACGCATTGCAGTTACTTGTGGCCATATGTGCATGCCTGCAATTACTTCATGCCCTTTTTGTGCAAGACCAATTGCAGTGCCTTCTCCAAACCCTGAGCCTGCGCCGGTAATTAAAATTCTTTTTTTCATACGAATCCTTATAGTAATTTAAAATTTACTATACTTCATCGCGTATCGGGATAAAAAGAGAATGTTTTATATTGGATAGTTTAAATAAGATTAAGAAAGAGTAATCAACTATTTACTCTTCCTTTTTTATAACTATCTCTTTATTTCAGCATGAACTACAAATCGTGGAGATTTCCATTCAATCTCTCCATTTGCAGCTGGCTTCACTTCTTTTAGATAATTTGCAATGAGATCACTCATAAGTTGTTTTTGTTTCTCTTTTGGCAATGCTGCTACAAATCCAAATCCGCCCATCCAAGAAGCTACAAATTTGGTTAATTTTTTTGAATTTTTAAAAATGATGTGTTCATCTATAGATTCCATCTTTTGAACTTGAACGCCCGTGCCTTCAGCTAAAGCAACAAATGTTTCTGAGTTATGAGGTTGGAAATAATCATCAAGATTAACCGCTTGTAACTCTTTCCAGGCAGGCATCTGTATGGTTGCTCCATATGCTCTGGCAAAAGGTTGGGGCTCCTTTGTTTTTGCAGCCATAATCATTACCAATTGAGCTGTTCTGCCTCTTATGGCCACATGCTGCGCCAAATGTTGCAAAGTTTTTGCTTGCTCACTTTTGGGAATTAAATGAAATGCATTACAAGAAAAGATAAAATCGAAGCCTTCTTCCGGAACAGGTCGCATTGAAAATGCAGTTCCTTCCATGAAAAGAAGTTTCTTTTTATTATCTCCGCTCAATGGAGATGAAGAAATTTGATTTTCATAATAGCCATTCGCAAAATTTATCATACTTGTTGATGGATCTAAGCCGAACACTTGAGCTTCGGGAGCTTTTCGAGCTATGTACGCAGTAATATCTCCCGAACCACATCCAAAATCAAGAATTCTTGTACAATTTTTCAACGGATAGCGCGACAAAATTTGCTGAGCGAGCGGGAAAGATTTTTTTGTATGTTTATGAAATGATTTGCCATCCCATTGTTGCTTGTTGGGCGCTTGTGGAGATCGTTCCATGCTGAATGCTGGTAACGTTAACAGTGATAATAAAAAAAGCTTTTTCACTTCTAATCCTTTTAATCATAAAAATAACTTTGCAAAATATACCTTACAACTCTTGAATACTATAGCCCCTAACCAATAAAGTGAAAATTAAAAAGAAGTTAGGATGTAAGCATGAAACGCATTATCAAAATAATTTGCATACTACTGGCAAGCATTCTAGCCACCGCAATTGTTCTCTTTTACTATTTCAAACTTCCTATTTCCCCCTCACCGGCAGCATTCCAAAACTTGCAGATCGTGCATAAAGCAGGCGAGCCGGAAAACACGCTTAAAGCAATTAGAGCAACGCATGCCAAGGGGGCCAAAGCGGTTGAGATTGATGTGCGCTTAACTAAAGATCATCACCTGATTGCATTTCATGATGAACTCTTAGAACGAATCACCAATGGCACGGGTAATGTGCATGATTTTGATTTAGCGCAATTAAAGGTATTAAAAGTAGATAAAACTGAGACCATACCTACGCTTGAAGAGGTAGTTCAATTGCTTATCGAATTAGATATGAAAGCGGAGTTTGATATTAGAAACAATCCACGTTATGCGATCATTGCACAAGAAATGGATACATTATTTAAAAAATACAATATCTATGATCGCGTCTTTGTTTCTTCTTTTAACCCACTCATCACCTATGCAATTCGATCAAGAAATCCCAAGATTATAGTTGGCTATGGCTTAATTGAAGCGGTCACCGATAACCCGATTATCGATTTTGTTCTCCGTTCTTCCTTTATTCCCAAGCTTTTAGGTGCTGGTATTATCGAGCCTCATTGGGCAATGCTCAATCCAGAAAGGATCGGCTATTGGCAAAAACAATGCATGCTTAT
>CAYMRF010000003.1:0-49143 GCA_964392765.1 uncultured Pseudomonadota bacterium | reverse complement strand
AATGCCGCAGATGATCATTCGGAAGAAAAAGACCTTTGCCAGTAATTAATCGCCATGTTCTTGATAGTTTAGAGCGACGAGTTTTAAGTTCTTGGAAAATATCTTTTAATAAACTGCTGCGTTTATGAGTTGGGTTTCGGTCGCAGAATTCCGAGACGGATTGGGGCATTGGTTGTTCTGGAATGTTTGCCAAAGAAATAGTAGCAAAGGCGAATGTTAGTGAAAGTACTAGTTTTTTCATAAATCCTCAAAAAAAGTATAATAACCCTATTTCTTTCTAGATTGACTGAGGAAGCCAAAAAGTCAAAAAAACTGCGCTAAAATAAGGCCTTTTTGCATAATATTTCAAATTGAAGTTTTATGGCAGTGTGATCATCGCTAGCATGTTTTTTTATCTCTGGTACCCTTATAAAAGTGCTTATAATCCATTCTTTTCCATACTAGGGATCTAAATTTTCATGGATAAAAAAAATAAACCCCAAGGTGAACTCATATATGGGATTCATCCTCTTATAGAAGTTCTTAAGGCAAAACGCCGTAAAGTAATCTCAATTTACACTACGCGTCCTACCCCCAAGGCATGGGCTAAGGTGGAAAAGTTACTGCCAGAACGACCAATTCCCATTCAATATGTGACCCGTGAAGTGCTTTCTAATATGGCAAAGACCGATGATCACCAAGGCGTGGTTGCCTGGGTGCAATCATTCCCATTCCGCAGTAAAGCATTTGATCCCGAAAAGCATAAGTTTTTAGTATTGCTTGATGGTATTCAAGATCCGCGAAACGTGGGTGCTATTTTGCGCTCTGCCTATTGCACCGGTGTTGATGGCGTGATCCTCATTGAGCGCCATGCGGCTCCCTTAAATGCAGCGGCTTTAAAGTCTTCTGCAGGGCTTGCTGAGCATTTAGAAATTATGATTGCACATACTACGCCTGCAATGGTACAGAATCTTAAAGCTGCAGGATACACCATTTATTGTGCAGCATTTGGCGGCAAGAATGCCCAAGAGATCGAGTTCCAACAACCCATGTGCATGGTGATTGGCAGTGAAGGTGAAGGAATTTTGCCGGCCGTATTAAAAGTGGGTATTCAAGTAACCTTACCGCAAAGAACTGCTGATATTTCTTATAATGCTTCAGTTGCTGCCGGAATTTTACTCTTCTTAGCAGGATCCCAACAAAAAAGAATTTAAGGATTTGATATGAAAAATTCTCTGTTGAGTTCCTTATATATTTTTGTATTCTGCTTTTCGAGCGTCTCACTTGGTATGAACAATTTTGATGCTGAAAAGATAGAGGAAGCGATTAGGAGTATACTGAAAGAAAGAGCTGAATATACCATTGATTTGAAAGATTATGCTGCTAAAAAATATGGCAATCTTAAATCTATTGGAAGAATGATGCAAGCTCCTCTGCCTTATGCAAGATTGCAGGATACACGTCATGGCATTTTTACCGATGATGAGTCAACGGTGTGTGTCCGTTATAATCGCCCCAGAAATCCATCTTCGGGTGTTGCATATTATGAAGGTGCGGTTGCAACGAAATATAGAACTATTCAATTGACAGAATGTGACGCAAAAAAATTATATTATTGGCTTGAGCTAGTTGAAAGTTATCCACTTTCGCAACATTAAAGAACTATGAAAATTAATTTCTTGTTTGCCGTTAGTTTATTTATGTTTTTTAGTTTTCACGCGATGCAAAATCCTCATATTCCTCATTTAGTGATTTTTCTTGAGGGGACCATTAGGAAATTAGAAAATGATATTGCAAGCAAGCAGAGCTCTTTGATTGTAAAAGATATGCGTGCTATACAACGATTGTTAATTGAAAAACAAGATGTAAATGCGCTGCATAGCAAAGTGGAGACCTCTTTGGGAGATTTAAAACCTCTTCTTTCTCATGCGCTTTCTTATGTTGACCAAAGTACTGAATATTATCATGTTGCTAGAGCACTTTTGGATCATGGAGCTGATCCTAGAAAATGTAACATACGCACGTGCCCACCGAATAAAGTAATGCGTGCCCGCATGCAAGCATTTGCACAGGAAACAATTGCTTTAGAGCAGATTGGTCCTAAAAAATATGGCGATCTCGTACTTGCCGGCACTCAGCAAATCAATATGTTAAGCACGGGAATAATTCAAAAAAAAATGCACGGCATTTTTGTTGACGATCGTTCTTTGGTTTATGTTGAGAAAAGTAAATTGCCCAGCGCTCCAGAAAAAGGCGTATTATATCGCGGAGCAGCTAATACTAACTCTTCTATAATTTTGCTCAAAGAATGGGAAGCAAAAGAGTTATATTATTGGCTTAATCTTGTTCGAAAATATCCGCTATAATTGTTCTCTTCATTTTTCTTTCGGCTTTGGATGTTCCGGATCAAGTAAGTGTTTTGCGCCTTCATATCCCTTGTATCCTGCATATGCAGCTAAGCTTCCGCTCGCCAAATTTGTTCCTCGGTAGAAGTTATTTGCTATGGTAGCACCATAGGCATTTCTAATTACTTCGCTTCCTCCAAGATTATCAGCTAAATATATCGCTAATACCAATGCAATTCCCGTAGATGTTAATGTAACAAATGCAGTTTCTATGTCGCTCACAGCATTCTCTTTTTCTTCTATATGCTTTTGGTACGCAGGCGTATTTTTTAGAAGTGTTATTTTATCTTGAAAAAATTTGAAGCCCATTAAAGGGCAAGAGATAAATGCGATGCTGAAAATTATCTGTTTATACATGAGAGCCTAATTTTTGGAGATTTCATAAGATATTGGATGATCCGGTTTAAACATATGCTTCATACCTTGATACGCTTTTACTATAGAATAAGCTGCTGTGCTCAGAGTTGCGACAAATAAAAGATCGCCTATGTTATCTGAAGTTGGCTGACCATAACGCTCAGCTACAAATTGCGGTATGCCAACACAATTTGCAATACCAATGCTCAAACAAAGTGCACTCACTACTAGTACAGAATAACCTGCTTTTCTTAAATCTTGGGTTCCTTTTTTTTGTTCAGCAAGATGCTTTTCGAGCATTTCTTGCTTGGCTTTATCTTTTAATGATTCTGGTTTTTTAGTTTCTTTTTTTTCTTCGTTAACTTTAAAAAGATCGTATTGATTTCTTATTGAAGTCTTGGCAAGCAGGCCTATTCTTGTTGCGGGAATTTGAGCGAAAGAAAATGAAGAAACGAATAAAAGACTGAGTATTGCTTTATACATGTTTATCTTCCTTTTTTTTTAGCAGTTTTGAGATGGAGCAGTATTTGAAGCTTTGTATTATCATCAAGAATAGGTTCAGGATGATTAGGCATTAGCAAATACTTGCATAGTTTATAATTAGAGTAACATGCGGCTGCTATAAATAAGCCTGAAATTACCCATAATCCATTTCCCAATGCACTGTGATCTGATTTTTGTGCAATAAATGAAGCTGCGTTTAAAGTCATGCCCAGAGTAAGTAATCCGCTGCATGTACACAAGTTTGTAGCCGCCTCATTTTCTTCTTGAAGATGCGCGCGATATTTATTTGCGAGTTCTTCGAGTTTTTCTGAGGATACATTACTACCCGTAATCATGGATGGAATGAATGCGAAGCTGAGTAATATTTTCTTAAACATCTGAACTTATTTCATTTGTGGTTGTTTCTTCTGGCTTTGGATAATCGGGAACAAGTAAATGTTTTGCGCCTTGTCCACCTTTATATATTGCATAGATTCCAATGCCTGCATCGACAGCTAAGACAAGTGTGGCGCCCAGCATAGATGCTTCAGATCCATACTTTACTAAAATTTTGTCAAAAAGATTTAAATACGCGCAAAGACCCGTTTCAATGCCGATATATACTACAGCAGTAGCCATTGTTGCCGCACCTGAAATCTTTAAATCTCTTTTAGCCTTCTCTTTTTCAATAAGATGTTTTTCTAATGCTTCTTGTTTTGCCTGTTCTAGTTTTTGCGCTAGAATTTGAGCAACTGAAACTGAAGAAAATAGTAATAGGCTTAAGATTAATTTATGCATGAGATTCTTCTTTTTTTATTGTTTCTTTTGGTTTTGGATTGTCGGGATAATAAAGATGTTTTGCGCCCGCTCCGCCTTTATAAATTGCGTAACCGGCAAGTCCCGCTTCGATACCAATCCAAGCTATAAATGTCCAGAGAACAACAGGTGTGTTTCCTAAGGATTCAATTTTATAGCTCATCAAAGCAGTGTGGGCTAAGCCCAGTCCTCGCATACAAATTGGATAAGCTGCCCCTATACCGATAAATGACGCACTAGCAATTCCCGCAGTTTTCAAATCATTAAGAGCCCTCTCTTTTTCAGCAAGATGTTTCTCAAGTGCTTGTTTTTTCGTTTCTTCCAACTTTTGTATAGGCATTTGAGCGAAAGAAAGTATCGGAATAATAAGAATGCTTAAAATTAATTTATGCATTTTGAGTCTCTTCTTTTGTTGTTTCTTCAGATTGTGAACGAATTGGAGGGCAAAAATATACTGCTACATCAAACCATTTGACAATAGCAAATCCAAGACCAACGCCCTGTAGTAATACTAAAATTTTGTCAGACGCAGAATCTTTAGGCAGCTTTAACAGGCTAGATGCCTCGAGCATAGCTGTTATTGCACTTGCTATCAGCAAATCTTTTTTAGCTTGTTCTTTTTCAGCTAAATGTTTTTCCAGTGCTTGTTGCTTTGCTTGTTGGAGCAATTCTGTTTTTTTCACGGGAATTTGAGCGATTGAAAGTGAAGAAATGAAAATGAGGCTGAGAGTGAGTTGTTTATACATAAAAACTTCTATTTCCGTTCGTATCCCTCTACTCGGTCCTTTTGGGACCTCCATGGGGACGAACGGCTTATCTATTTATTTAAGAGGTTTTAGATTTTTCTGGTGTTTCTTCGGGTTTTGGATGATCGGGATAATATAAATGTTTTAGGCCTTGGTGAGCTTTATAAGATGAATAAAAATTTGTGCCCATACCTGCGATTGCAAGCAGGCCGCCTGCGTTCTTTGAAGCGTTTGACTCTTCTATAGAACCAACTATAAACATTACACACATGAAAAAATAACTTGCTATTGCGGTTCCTATTCCGGCAATTCTCAAATCATTAAGAGCTTTATCTTTTTCGGCAAGATGTTTTTCTAACATTTCTTGTTTTACTTGTTGTAACAATTCATCTTTTTTTTCTAGAGGAATTTGGGCAAATGAAAGTGAAGAAATAAATAAAGCAGTAAATGTTATTTGTTTGAGCATTTTTAGGGCCTTTAAGTTATTTTTTTCTCACCCGTTCGTGGTGAGTAGATCGCGTTAGCGATCGTTATCGAACCATCTAATAATAAATTTGAAATCATTTAAATCAACGGCCGTATGGATTCGAGTCGCCTCACCTTTGTTCGGCCCTCACCACGAACGGCCTTACTTTTCCTTCGCTTGACTCACTGAATAGATTCTAGCTGTGTGTCATCGGATCTAACTTTTTTCTCAATACCAGCGGAGCAGTATTTGACATTAAACTAGATAAAATCATAAAATTATTGACTATTCTGTCAAGAAAACGGTAGAAAAAAGAAGAATGATTGCGCACTGCGCAATTGACGGGGTCTATCCGCCGTAACTTGCCGAGTCTTATGACCCGGCAAAAAGTCCGATGTAGCTTTAGCGAAGACGGAATAAGTGTAGGCTGGATGGTAAAGGGGAATTAGGGATGAAAAAGGCCGGAAGAAAAATCTTTTTAGTAGCATTTTGCGCTATCACTGGATTTGGTATCTACCGATTAGGTGCACAAGTTTTTGGCGCGCAACAATTTCATTTTTCTCTTGATCCTCAATTATCACGCGCGACTCAAAAAGCAATTAAAGAAGCGGTGTATGAATCATACGTTGCACCTTTGGCATCATTGTGCGAGAAAATTCATAATGTATGTCCTGCAGTTGAACAGATAAGTGTGGAACGTTGCGCAAATAATAAAATATACATTGCGGTGCAAAGCAAACGACCTTATGTATGTATTGATGAGTATGTGCTCACCTGTTCGGGTGCATTAGTAGAAAAATTCGATTTTGAGCAAAAAGCAACTGTTCAGTTACCGATAATCACGCAAAAAAATTTGTTGGGCAAAGTAACCATCACGGATGAATTTAAGCAATGGTTATTGCAACTAGATCCATCCGTCTTTGCCTTTTATGAAATCACTAGAACCGATGATTATACGATTGAGCTCAAAAATAAAAATAATAATCAACAATCGATTTTGTGCAGTGTGTGCACTGCGCCCGATAAATCATTAAGAGAATTATGCCAGCGGATAATGGATGAGAAAATAGCTGTGGTGCAAGGGACGGCCCGCAAATATTGCTATACCGCTGATGTACGGTTTGAAAAACAAATAATTATATGCTCGCATAAAGGGGGGGCTTGTAATGGCTAAAGTCTTTACTGACAATATTGTTGTCTCAATTGATGTGGGCACCACTAAAATTTGCGTGTTGGTTGCTCGTGTCCATGATAAAGATCATGTTGAGATCTTGGGAGTGGGCAAAGCTCCTTCGGATGGATTGCGCAAGGGCGTGGTGGTTGATGTTCAAAAAACTATCGCTTCGGTTAAAGCGGCAGTAAAAGAAGCTGAATTAATGGCGGATGTCACCATCAATACCGCGGCGGTGGGCGTTTCTGGTGGACATATTCAATCAATGAACTCTCATGGCATGGTGGCCATAAAACATGGTGATGTAAAAGATTCAGATGTTGCGGCGGTATTAAATGCTGCGCGCGCGTTTGCAATTCCGGAGGGCATGCAGATTTTACATGTGATGCCCCAGTTTTATGTGATCGATACGCGTGAAAAAGTTCAAAATCCGGTGGGCATGCACGGCATTCGCTTGGAAGTTCAGGCACATGTAATCATGGGCGCCGTAGCTTCCGTGCAAAACGTAGTTAAATGTTGCGAGATGGCGGGCGTCAAAGTAACTGATGTTATTTTAGAGCAATTAGCATCAGCGCAAGCAGTGCTTTCTCAAGATGAGCGAGAGTTAGGAGTAGCGATGCTGGATATTGGCGGCGGAACTTCTGATTTGGCAATTTATCAAAATGGCAATATTCGCCATACCTATGTATTGCCGGTTGCCGGCAATCATTTTACTAATGATGTGGCGGTTGGTTTGCGAACTACTATTAAAGATGCTGAGCGCGTGAAAAAAGAATACGGGTTGGCTTGTATAGATTTAATGCAGCATGATGAAATATTTCAAGTGCAAACCGTGCAGGGTGATGATACGCAATTGATTCATCAATCAGATCTTATTGCAATTTTGCAACCTCGCTCGCAAGAGTTGCTCACCCTCATTCATGAAGAGATTATCAAGCATAAATTGGAATCGATGATGACATCCGGATTAGTGCTCACTGGCGGCGGATCTTTATTGCCCGGTATGAAAGAGCTTGCGCAAGAGATTTTTAGAGTGCCCGTGCGCGTGGGTATGGTGAAGATGGCCCATGATCTGCCTGAATCACTAGAAAGCCCAATTTATGCAACTGGCTATGGATTGATCAAGCAGGTGATTAAGCAGCAAGAAAGTGCGTTAGGCACTTTAGAAGGCCCTGCGTTAACCAGAATTTTTATACGTATGAAATCATGGGTTATAGATTTCTTTTAATATAAAATCTTAGGGAGAAGCAGATGATTGAATTTGATAGCGCAGAACTTGCTCGAGAAAATTCGGCAAAAATAAAAGTATTAGGAATCGGTGGCGCTGGCGGCAATACCGTGAATAGTATTATTGAATCAGGATGTGAAATAATTGAATGTTTAGTAGTAAATACTGATGCACAAGCTTTAGAAAATTCAAAAGCTCCAACAAAAATTCGCTTAGGCGCTCGAACCGCAAAAGGTTTGGGAGCTGGCGCAAATCCAGAAGCAGGCAAGCGCTCCGCTGAAGAGACATTAAATGAGATTATGGAACATCTAGAAGATGCTGACATTGTGTTCTTAACAGCGGGTATGGGCGGTGGCACCGGATCAGGAGCATTGCCCGTCATTGCGCGTGCTTTAAAAGAGCGCGATATTTTATCAATCGCGGTGGTAACGCGTCCGTTTAACTTTGAAGGCAAAAAGCGTGCGGCAATTGCTGAAGAAGCTATTCAACAACTCAAAAAAGATGTTGATACGCTTATTGTGATTCCAAATCAAAATTTGCTCAATGTGGTTGATGCAAGCACTTCTATGATCGATGCATTTAATATGATCAATGCGGTGCTTGGCCAATCGGTAAAAAGTATCTCTGATATTATTACCAAACCGGGTCACATTAACGTGGACTTTGCTGATGTTCGCGCAATCATGAAAGATCGCGGACTTGCAATTATGGGTGCAGCACGCGCAAGCGGGGCTGATCGCGCTTTAGAAGCAACCCTTGCGGCAATCTCTTCACCATTACTTGAAAATATGAACATCAAAGGATCGCAAAGTGTGCTTTTAAATATTACCGGAAGCAAGAATTTGAGTTTGCATGAGATCTCTCAAGCCGCTTCAATTATTTATGAGCAAGCCGATGCGGATGCGCAAATTATTTTAGGCTCAGTAATTGATGATAGCCTTGGTGATGAAGTATTGGTCACGGTGATTGCAACCGGCTTCGAGCAAGCGCAACAAGCAGAATTGCAGGCAGCAGAAGAGATCAAAATCAAAGCGACAGTGCTTGATGTGGCAGAACCGATTCAAATGCACGTAGAAGCTCCGGTGCAAGAAGCGCCAGTGGTTCATAAGCAAACTATTGCGCCGGCATTATCGCATTATAAAAAGCCCGTACAAGAAGTAGCGCTCAAGCAAGATTTGCTGGGCGGTGATGATGCGCTTGATGTGCCTGCATTTATGAGAAAAGAGAAATCGGAATTAGAGAATAGCTAGTTTTTTCCGTTCGCTTCGAGCGGAGTGCGTAGCACGCAGTCGAGAAGTCTTTTAGAAGAATTTCTCGACTCACCGATAAACTCGGGATCGCTCGAAACGAACGGGGTTCCAAATCCGTTCGCCTCGATGGAGCGCAAAGCGCGAATGGAGAGGTCTTACCTGGTCCCGTTCGTGCTGACCCTTCGGCAAAGCTCAGGAGTAAACGTGGTTACGTTCATGGTGAGGAGGACTCGCAGAGTCCGTCTTGAACCATCGAAGCATTTGAGAGATTGTAATATACAAAAAGGGTTATCATGAAAAAAAGTTATTTAATAGTCATCTTATTTTTTAGCCATTTTAGTTTTACCGCAGAACCTGTTCCTCAGCCTGCGCCCCAAGCTGCGGATATCATAAAGCAATTGTTAGATAAAAAACAAAAAGAGTTTTCAAAAAGGAATGAAAAAGAGGGGGCTCTTAAAAATCCTTTTGGCGATCCGCTTGATTCCTATAAAAGATTTTATCCTTATTATGAAGCTAACGTTGATGCGATTATGAAAGTTTGGCCACAATATGAACTGACGGGTACAGTTTTGAATTATGGCATGAGCTGGGAAGCAATAACTAGGGCAGTTGTTGATAAATTTAAACAGATGTATAAAAACGGGCAGATTCTTACCAAGCAAGAATTTGAGAAGAAAAATAAAAGCGAATGGTGGCCCCATGGCAACGATTTAACTCGAATTTGGGGCGCTGAGTTTCTTTCAAAAAAATTTCACGAAGAGAAACGCGAAAAGTTTAAAACACCCCGCTATATCATTGTTGTAGATGATCTATCAAAAATTAAAGTTAAAGTTAGCTTTAATCAATGCTTTCCAGCTATTTCCAAGATTATGAATGGGGAAGTCTACGCGGAGAAAGTTAAAGGAAAGCCTGCCGCAAAAAAAGGGCTCTCAATCATTGGCTATGGATACACTGATTATTCTGATCCAGGTAATATTTATCTTACTGAAGATGGGATTTATTATGTGCTTGATACTGAATATAAAAGTTTCTACGATGGATCGCCTAGAAACCATTTATTAAAAAATATTAATGGTCCTGCATGCGAATACTTTGAAGAAAGATTTAAGCTTCTTAATAAAATAGATGGGATAGATAAAGTAGTAGAATTTGCATTGCCTTAAAAATTAGAGAATAGCTAAAAAAATGAAACCCCGCTTAGCCTTTTAAAAGTCTGGCGGGGTTTTTATCTATATATTATGTACTTTTTTCTTATCTAAATATTCTTTCAAACATTTGCAAGGCTTGCATTCACATTGAGGAGTCTTGAGAGCTTTAGTCATAAGCGGAATCTTTTTTCGTGGGGTAGGGACTGCAATGAACCCTAGCTTTTTGTATAAATTAATTGCATTTTTATTCTCTTCAAAGACATACATGTTAAGATAGGTAGCTTTATTTTTTTCAGCTATTTCTTGCGCCACAGAAAGTAATTGAGAAGCGATTCCTTGATTTCTAAAGTTAGGACTGACTCCGACAAGTTCGACTTCCACATTGAACGCGTAGTCTGTGTGATGCGGGTGGTTATTCGTTGGCTTATTGCATATTTCTAATTTAGTAAATCCTACTGTTTGCTGTTTAATGCGAGCAACTTTAATAAGGGATGTTCGGTTTTCCAATTGAGGTTCTTTTAAAAGCTCTTGAAGCCCTTCTTCTGTATATGGCTTGCGGGCAAACCCAGACCACCCATCTTTTATGATTTGTTTAATAGACTCATAATCTCTAGAGTGATCGTAATCAATGATCTCCGTATTTTGGTTGAAGTTGTCTTTATATGCTAATTGCAGAAAGAAATCTGATTGTGAAGAATCTGCGTGCGCAATGCAAGAGAGTGCTAAAAAAGAAATGAAAAATTTTTTAGAAAAAAATGCCATGATAACCTCCGGCAAATATAATTATAGAATCAAGAATTTTTTGCGTACACAGGATTGTTTCTTAATCTATCCAGGATCTCAGTGCCACATACAAAGTGAGGTTGTTTATCGGAGATGACTTTAGACATGTAAATGGTATCAGCACCTGCATCAGCTGTTACCTCAAATCCACATTTTTTGAAGAATTCTATTTCACTTGTTTTGTTTCTGCGAATATAGAGGTTGAGTCGAGGAACATTGTTTTTTTCTGCTAATTCTTGTGACGATTCAATTATTTTTTCGAGCAATTCATAACCAAAATCTTGGTTGCAATTTTTGGGTACCCGAACGTCCAGATACAGAATAGTGCCATTAGGGCTAACTACTAAAAGGCTGCATAACTTTCCGTTAACATGTGCAACTTTAGTTGTATCTTTGTTGTCCTTAAGTATTTTTACCATTTTGATAGCCAAAGACGTTGCATCAACTTGTTCCGTTTTATTAAAATCCTCAGAAAAGACAATATTTGCTTTCGGACTTAATGTTTGCCCAATTTCTCTATAATCACGAGCTATATTTAAATTAGAAACAGTTACTTTTGGATTTTGCAGTTCTGCTTGAGCAGAAATTGAAATAAATGCCAATGAAGCAAATAACGCCTTATTGATACAATGTGCCATGATTTAACCTCCATAAAATTGATAACCTATAGCATTACTAATTTTATAGAAAAGCGGTTAAAAGGCAACTTTTTACAGATTTAAATTGCCAAATAGAAAATAGTTTGGGTGTGTGCAGAGATAGAGAATTGAGAGCCTACAATTCTAGCTGTCTTGCCGGGGGCTTTTAACCGCTGTCTTTTCAGCCTTTTTCTGAAGCAATTCACGGAGCTCTTGAGAAGACCCTAAGAAGGATTCCGGAGCAAATTCTTCCCCTTTTTTGGTGATGATTGTTGCTGTTGCATTGCCTTCAGAGTCTACCGTGCAGGAAACTTTGTCTCCTTTTCTAAAGGTTCCTTCTATCTGGCTTCCATTGGGAGTTGGTGTTTCTTTTACTAAGACGAGTGATCCCAGAACCGCTTCGCAATATCCTTTTTCATCAGAATCTTGCATGGCGCAGATAGAGCCGGGGACCAGCATGAGTAAGGCAAATAGCTTTTTCATAGTTTCTCCTTTGATAAGAATATATTGTTTCACACCGTTCGTGGTGAGTGATTGCAAAGCAATCGTATCGAACCATGAAGCAATTAATTGAAATCATTATTAACGGCCGTATGGATTCGATACGCTTCACTTTGTTTCGCTACTCACCACGAACGGCCTTAAACTTCTTCGTTTATCTTAATTTTTAAATAGAACTTCAGCTGGATCTTACTATGAAAAAAGAAAGAAAAACAACTTAAATTTATAGGTATCGCTTCTGGCAACTATTTGTCGATAGCATGAAAAAGCAAGGGGCGCAAGGTTTCAAATTGGATTATAAGCAAAAAAACAAAATCTAAGGAGTTGCTTTTGGGGAATTTGTCGGTAGAATTATTTTATTAATAATTTAATTGTTTGCCGCTTTAATAAAGGCTTTTTATGAAATTTTCTCTTCGTTTTTTTCTTCTGATTGTTTTATGTACATCCATGATGGTTCCGGCCAATTATGCAAATCTGCCTCAAAAAAATTCTGTATTGGAATGGGTTGATAATCTCCCGATGGCTGGCAAAGTTGCGCTTGGGGTTGGTGTTTTAGCTGTAGTTGGCAATGGAATTTATGGCATATATAAATTAGTAGGTAAAAGTGGATTCTTCATGTCCGACGAGGAAGTTTTAAAAGACGGAATAGATGCTCTAGAAAAGGCACATAAATTCGATTCAATGATTACCTTTATTGGTTCAAAATTTTCTTCCATTCCCGACAATGAGGATGATCGTCAACGAATGATAGAATCCGCTAGCGAGAATTTGCTCAGTGCTTATGCGCGTCCAAACGGAGCCAGAACTGGTGTTAATGATATGATTCGTGAGATGGATTATGCTATTCCATCTATTAAATCCGCACATGCTATGCTTGCAAAGAGAATTGCAAAGTTGCGCAACAATAATGGCGACGTAGGTATGATTAATGATATGCAGCAAGCGTATCAAGAAATTACAGCGCTTTTGCCTAAGCTGGAATTTGCACATGAATATCTTAAGTATCATAAAAGTTATTATCAGTTGCTAGAATGGGAGGGTAGCATTTCTTCTCGTTATCGCTATGAATTAGATCTTATTAAGCAATATGATGCTGGCCGCGCAACTTATGATGATGTGGTAAATGCAGTATGCGCACGCGCAAGAGCTCATGGATCAAAGTATCCCTACATGAATTTTTTTAATGCAGCTCAATATGATCGAAGTTCATTAAGCGGCAATATTGATGCATGCGTTGGATATCCAAATCGAATGAGTGCCGCTAAAAAACTACTTTCACCTCTTCAGAAGATTTGCTCAATAGTAAGCTCAACCGCGCGATATCATCAAGAAGTGCAAGAGTATCAAGCAGAACAAAGAGAAATTCAGCGACGCGCTGAAGAAAAGGCAAAAGCCGAAGCGCAAGCACGGCAAGTTGCTGATTTACAACGACAAGTATGGACGTTGCAACAACAACAAAATCAGTTGCTTGCTAGACAAAAATAAACACAAATAAAAAATTCACCCGACCCGTCGACTTCGCTCGGGAGTAAACGCCCAGCCTGGCCGCCGAAGCTTGCCGAGCCTGAAGGCCCGGATAAGCGGAGGCTGGCTCGAAGGGTGGGTTGCCATACGCGAATCTATAAACTTTGACATGTTATTTCAGAAATCAAGTTGAACTATCCTTCGACAGGCTCAGGATGAATAGTGCGCTTGTATTTTTTATGGGTTTTGTGGTTTTAATTTATCGTTTTTGATAATAATAAAAATCCATAAAATGTTTTTTTAACGCTAAATCCCAGATGATGATAAAACTGGATTGCATTAGGATTATTGGTAAATACATATAATTGCAGATACTTGCACCGTAGGTTAATGCACCAATCTTTCACGAAATTTACCATTTTTTTGCCATACCCTAATCCTTGATGAACCGGATCTATGGCGAGCAGCTCAATGTGGCCTGTTTGGCTATCAGGCTGATAATACGTGATAAAGCCCAATAAAAGATTGTTTTCTTTTAATACGCTGATAAACAATTTCTTTTTGCGCGCATTCAGATCGCCCGGATTTTGAGATTTAAACATGATGCTTACTAGGTTTGCATCATAGCTTGGATTCCAAAATAAAGTGGGCCATTCCTTTTTGAGCAGCACTTCAAGTTGCGGCAAATCAGTATAATAATTAAAGGGCATTATTGAAGGCTCTGCGCCAATTTTGAAGACAAGAAAAAGTAAAAGCGAGAATGCTATTTTATTCATCTTTAAAGCCGTTTGGCCCATGAGTGTAATTACTTGGGCCGTTTTTAACTATAATGCCTTTTGCTAAAAGTCTATTTTCTCCAGCGCATAAAAAACTTGGATCATTCAAAAATTGTTTTTTGGCACTCTCAAGAATAACTTCGAATTGAACATGATTATATTCTTGTTGGCGTAAATTAAGAATAAAGATTTTTCCATACATTCTTAAACTAATAATATCGTTTTCCTTTCTACCTTTGAGCATGCTATAGGGTAGAGTTTTGGGAAAACGCTCATTTTTAGTTAACTTGGGATGTCCATGAGCTTGCCAATCGGAAGACTCTTGGCTGAAAGTTCGAACATCAACGAGGATATCATGATCCTGCAATTTGAATTGCGGTTCGTTTTCTAAGGAAGATGAAGGCCATTCGAAGCCGGCTGCATAGTAGGGAACGGTCATGATAGCGAGTTTTCCCGTAATAATATTATTTTCTTCTTTCTCCATTGCTGGGGCAGTAATAGAAATAAGAGACAGTGAAAGTAGGAATGAGTAGCGCATTTTATTTTCTCTTTTTAAAGTGAAAAAGTTTTAGTTCTCCAAGAAGTTTATCCGCCTCAACTTGCGTAAGCTTCTTTTTTTTAAGTAAATCATTTATCTGACTCGCTTGATCTGCTTCGGCAAGAAGTTCTTCTGGGTTTGGCAATCCAAGATCGGCAAATACATTTCCAGAACTAAGTTCCCAGTCAAATTTCTTTTTTTTCCTAATTTTCACTTTTATTCATCTTTAAAGCCATTTGGTCCATGTGAAAAGTTATTGCCATCTCTAACTATTATGCCTTTTCTTAAAAGGCTTTCTCTTGCTGTAACAAGAAAATCGGGCGTTAGCATAAAACGATCTTTTAAACGTTCGAGTAAATCATGAAAAACGCCGCATCTTCCATAATGGTGGCTTAATTGAGTTGTATGCAAAATAAAATATTTTTCATGCAACGGTAAAGTAAGGATATCCCCTTCCTTTTTGCCTTTAAGCAACCGATACGGCAACGCATCTGGCATTCGTAAACTTTTATCGAGTTGAGGGTGCCCGTTATGCCAATTTGATGATTCTTCGCTGGATATCACAATTGCTACCATCATATCATTGTCTTTGATATTCAATTGACTTTTTACTGTTTCAGGAAGCATCATCCCATCTGCATAGAGGGGCGAATTGGGAACGATGCACAGATTTCCCTTAATTACATTGTTCTCTTCTCTTTCCATAGCAATGCTCTGAGAAGCATGGGATATCATCAGAAGAAAGAGGTTGAGTAAGATGAAAGTTTTCTGAGATGTATTCATAGAATGCGCCTTTTGAGATATGAAAAAAATTTTATTAGAAATATTATTTAAAATAATAAAGAATATTTTTTTATTGTCAAAAGCCGCTGGCTAATCGGGATTTTGCTTTTTTTATACTATCAGCTAGTATTTTTACTACAAATCCCCTTTAATAACGAGGTTTTTATGAAATTTAGCTCAGGAATTTTATTGTTATTTTTGTTGTCTTCTTCTATGGCCCAAGCAGGATATTATCATCCACGCCCTTATTACCATGATGATGGCATCACTCCGGCAAAAGCTGCCGTTGCAATCGGTTGTTTAGCTGCAGTAGGCTATGGCATTTATAAATTCTGTGATTGGCTCTTTACCCCATCTGATGAAAAAGTATTACAGCGTGGCTTGGATGCCTTGCAGCAAGCGCATGGCTTTGATCCTATGATTGGCTTTATAGAATTCCATTTCTCCTCAATTCCTGATAACATTCGCGATCAAAAAAGATTAGTGCAGACGATCAATGAAGCACTACTCTATGATTTTGCTATTTCTTATAAAAAAGAGACTAGCATTGATACGGTGATTACGAATATGAACAATGCCATCTCTTGCTTGCAATCAGCGCACGCTGCTCTTGCTGATCGCATGAAAAAATTGCGCGTGAATAATGGCAGCCCCGCAATGATTAATAATATGCAACAAGTTGATCAAGAAATCGTGGGTTTGGTGTGCAAACTTGAATTTGTGCATGAATATTTCACCCATCATCGAAATTACTATTCTCTCTTTGAGGCAGAAACTCGTATTTTGCGTGCGTATGATTTTGAATTGAGTGCAATTAATCAATATCAAGCAAATATGGCGCCGCGCGAGTATATGAAGGAGGCAATCAAAGCAAGCGTGATGAAGCATGCGGGTGCTCGTGCGTGGTATCCGTATATGCAGTATGTGGATCGTGTGCAGGCAGATTATGATGCGTTAACTTATGGCATAAGCCGTCTTGCGTATCAGTATGCCAATCGCTTAAATGCTGCAAGCGCTCTTTTGCACAATATTAAAATAATTCATGCAACCGTAATGGCTGAGGATGCTTATCATCAAGAATTGCGTGATTATAAAAAAGAACAATTAGAAAAGCAGCGTATTGAAGCAGAAAAAGCTCATGCTGCCGCGGCGGCTGCGCAAGCTTCAGCAATGCAACAGCAAGCGTGGGCAATGCAGAATCAAGCAAATGCAATTCATCATCAAAACCAGTTGCAAGCTCAACAGATTCGCGTGGATTCTGAGCGCAATGCTATTATGGCAACGCAGACACTCGTGAATGCATTTAATCCACAGCCACAAGTGAATGTGTATGTTTAGTAAAAATTCTTTCGGGCAAGGGTGCGCAAGAGTTTTTATTTTAGTAATCACATTAGCAGTTCCCGTATTGGCGATGAAAAAGCCGGTAATCTCTGCACATGAAAAGAAGAGCCTGGTGAGCAAAAGACCTTCTATGAGTAGTGCTCAGCGGTGTGCTCGTGCCTTTGAAAAGTTCCGCGAAGAGCGTTTAGAGGATTCAGTTCGCTATGATCTCGATGCCAATAGAAGTCTTATGGATCAATTGATGGTTGCGTATCGTTTGAACGAGCAAGATGTGCAAGAGCTTATGGTTGCCATGCAAAAGAAGTTTCCTTTTAACCTTGCCCAAATGAGAGAATTCTTTTTGCAAAAAAAAGAACAATGCAGATTAGAATCGCAATTGCGGTGTCTTGCTCAAACGGGGAGCAAAGATCAGATTAAGAATTGCTTGATTCAAGGTCCTCAAGTTGATGCGCCTGATGAGCAAGGCAGAACTGCCTTATTGCTGGCAGCCAAAGCCGGCAATAAAAGTGCAGTTAAGCTTCTTTTAAAAGTAGGTGCTGATGCAAAGGTGGTTGATGATAATGAACAATCAGCATTAGATCTGGCGGTAAAAACATTCATCGATTTTGAACCATCGGTGGAGCTTCTTAAGATATTTAATCTGCTCAAGAGCCCAGAAGCAGCTTAAAAGATAATTTTTAATCTTTAAAAATCTATCCCTGCCAATTCGAGTTTTTTTGCTTGAAGTAGCAGGGATTATTGCTTTTAAAAGCCTTTTATTTATACCCTTATCATAAAGGGATATTAAAAATTGGGCGGCTATTATGAAAAAGATCTGTTATTGCGCATTTATTCTTATATTTTCTGGAATTATTTTTGGTGCTGAGAAACCGCTAAAGGCCCCATCCGCCGCACAAGAATCATCGTATTTTGATAAGCTTCCCATAGAACTAAAGAAGATCGTTTTAAAATTTTTAGTAGAAGCTGACGATTTTAAAGGCAATAACTTTCAAAAACTCCAGTTTGCTGCAAAAAATATTCGCCATTATATGATGTTGAACCGGAGAAACTTAGATGATATGGCGATCAATGGTTCTCTTATCGAAGAATTGGCAAGAAGATATGGAGTTTACTTGAGTGAAGCTACTATGGCTTTGCATACTCCTGGTGCAGGTAAATGGTTTGCCCAATGGAAGGCAGAAAATAATATTAGAAGAGAAGGCCCATTGCTCTTGGGAAAAACACAAAACGCTGTAAAAGATTACAACCATAGCGCAAACATACTTTTGCGCTATATAGATAAAGATATATTGCAAGGGGTGAACTTTATGCTTACCTATTTTGCTGACATTCTTAATTTTATGGTGCATCGAAACGAAAGATGGGGTTCGGTAAGTTCCACCTTGCTTATTGAGGCGGTTAAACTCGGCAATTTTCAAATTGTGGATAGAATATTACGAACGCCCGGCCTTCTTACTAAAATTTTAAACGAGCAATATCATGGGCATGATGATATTAATGGCACTGCATTAATGTATGCAGTTAAAAGAGCAGATTTGCCTATGGTTAACAGATTGCTGCAAATGCCTGATATTGATGTTAATTTTCAGCACTCATTGGAAGGTCTGCGCTATTCATATTCGGGCAAATCGGCATTAAAGATTGCCAAAAGCCTGCCCGATGATAACCCAAATAAAAAAGCAATTATTGATGCGTTACTTGCCAAGGGTGCAAGAGAATAAATTATTCTGTCTGTTGAATCTTTTTTTCATCATGCCGGCGTTGCTCTTCATCAAGCTTCATTTCAATTTCATGCGGTTCATGCGCTTCTAAGCAACCCGCATTATCTTTAGAAGGCAACATGATTTTCTCTGGGTGTGAAGTTGCCGCAACGAATAGTTCAAGTGAATCACCCTGTTCATGATGACCATTATTTTTTTTAACACGATCTTTTGCAAGCGCCAATAATGCACGAGCCTTTGCTTCTGGCATTGCATCTAAAACTTTAAATGATGGCATGCGAACTTCGTGATTATTCGCATGAATCAAAAGCCGTTGATTATTATCATCTGCAGCAAGGTGAGTGATTCGTTCGCGAAGCATGAACTCTAAGAGCATAGTTTTGGCAGTAGTATCCCAGAGTTGTACCACGCTTTTATGGGGCCCTTTTCTCCATTGAATAAAATCAGCATTGGTAACGGGCATAGTTTTTGGTTGCTTCACGCGTGCACAGACTAATTGTTCATTGTTCAATGCTTTAAGATCGGTAATCAACGTGGTATCAAACGGATCAAGAATCTCATCTTGCAATTTGGGTCTTTCAAGATGAAAGATCACGATTTTGCTTACAAGTTGTTCAATAAAATTGTTATCTGGTTTAATTGCTTTATTAACGGCAATAAGCAGTTTTTTCTGATCGGTTGATAGAGCGCTTTTGATTGTTGGAATTCCCAAATCCCGAATTGTTGGCCGGTATGGCTCCCCGTTGAACTCTAATAAAATTTCGCTGGTCGTAACAGCTTTGAGCGCATGATTAGCTGGACTAATTTCAACCATCGGCTCCCATATTTTTATTTTGCGGTCATGGTGAGTGGTAATGAGTGATCCGCTGGCAAGTAGGTGCATTGAATTTACGTTTTGGCACTTATTAGTATTAAAAAACTCTTCGACATTTTCTGTTTTAGCAGATTCATCAAAGCGAAAAAGATATTCGCTATTTGCGCAACCTAACTGCTGCCCTGCCAAGAAATATTGGTGACCTTTTTCATGATAAACTATTGAATGGATTTCGTGGGGAATTTCTTGAGGGAGAGGTATTTCTTTTACGGTTCCATCATGAATATTCACTTGTTTAAGATAAACTTTTCTTTCACGATCTTCCCCTTGAGCATCGGCTTTTCTACTCACCAAAAAATGCATATAATTTTCTGATGCCCCGGTTGCTCGGATCTCTTCTAACCTATCCGAAATTATGGTTGTGCGTCTTGGTTCATCTTCTAATTGTGAGATCATCAATGCTTTTTTAGTTTGCAAATTCTGAAAAACATGAACGATTCCTGGCTCTTTAGAAAGATGATATTGCCTGCTTTCTATCATGCCATCAGTTTCAACTTCAGTTGGCGCTATTGCCAAGGGAGTAATATGCGTCTTAAATCCGGCCACATATTCTTGTTGAGGAGTTGGGGGCATCCAACGCATTGGTGCAGGAGCTTCTGCTCCCCAATTATTTGAACTAAAAGCAATTACTGCGATGAATAAAATATAATGTACCATTCTATCTCCTTATTAGCTTAAAAGATTGGTTCCACCCGCGTGCATTCTTTCTATTATTTCTGGTGAAAAAGTGTGTCTATTTTCGCAAATTTGCTTCCACGTAAAAAATTGAGGCTCTTTGCTTTCACTATACTCGGGAACAAGTTCTATGCCTTGCGAATCATCCACTGCCATAGTTAAAAGTTGATGCTTTTCTTCATTTGAAAGTCGGCCTAACAGAAGAGGTTTAAATAATACTTCACTTTTTGCATCAAAAACTGTTATTTGATTTTCTATGTGGTCATTTGCTTTGGTGAGCGCTCGGAGCTTTTGCCTATCTGCAGTTTCTAATTTTCTTAATGATGCCATTTTGAGCAATCGATTATGGGCTTGAATTTGTAAAGATTCCCCATTATCGAATGCACTCATGTGAGGACATTCGCCTTCAAAGGTAAACTGCAATAATTTATCTCCTGATCGTGCGTCCAACAATTGAATAGTGCTTTTAAGCGGGCCTTCAGTAAGATGGCGTTTATAAGGATCACACATAGGTATTATATGCGGACGATTTAAGCGCGCGCAAACTATTTGATTGCCCGGCAATGCTTTAAGGTGCGTGATGAGAGCGCAATCAGTGGGATCAAAAATAAATTTTCTTTTTGTTGGATTTGCAAAATTATGACACACAATCTGTCCGCACAATGTTTCTGGTTGATTGTTACCATATTTCTTGTTGATTCCCAGATATAATGTTTGTTCATCATCAGTAAGATCGCTCACAATGGGAGTAGCGCCACTAAGGTGGCCCGGCAAATCAAAATCCAGTAGTTCTATTTTTTCTACAGAATTCTTTGTGACATTCCAGCGGTAAACTTTGCCCCCAGAATGAGTTGTGATTAAAGAGTTATCACTGCATGAATGCACGGAACAGATTGCACCCGTATCATCACATCCTTTAAATAATTCTTGCGCTGTTTCATCCTGCATAACTTTATACAAACGTGCCTTTCCATCGCCCCAACATGGTGTACCGCGGCTAGTCACGTAATGGCACTTGGCTTTTTCATCGTAGATTATACTGTCGATGCTCCCAATAACTCGCGCCTTTTTGAGATCTAATAGAAATTCAGGTTGCGGTAAAGGGTCTGTGCTTTTTAATTCTTGGGTAACATCTATAGGGCACAGCTCTTTTATAAGTAATTTTTCAAGAAAGGTGTCTCGCATCGCAACAGGGCGTGCCACAGGCGCCTCTGCTGAATGGAGAGAAGCAGAAATTAAAATGAGCACTAATAATGATTTTGTTCGAAGCATAGTTGAGCCTTATTTAGGAAAAATGTTTTATAGATCTTTATGAAGTATAGTCCCTTTTTGGGCTATTTAAAACAATTTGACTTATTTGGTTATCCTTGTAAATTCGAAGTTGAATGTCGAAAATACAAGGATAAATTGTGGGAAAGAAAACGCTTTATTAAGCTCATTGATAATCAATTTCGCATACATCCCATTTGCGCATTATTGGGTCCTCGCCAGATTGGCAAGACAACTCTTGCAAAAATGTATATTAAGAGATCTTCAACAAAGCCAGTTTTCTTTGACCTTGAAAATCCGCGAGATTTGGCCAAACTGGAAAATCCAATGTTGGCGCTCGGCGATATCTCCAACCGCTTAATTGTCATTGATGAGATTCAAAGAAGGCCAGATCTTTTTCCTGTTTTGAGGGTTTTGGCAGATGAACATGAAAAGAAGAGAAAGTTTTTGATCTTAGGAAGCGCTTCGCGCGATCTTATTAGGCAATCTTCTGAATCGCTGGCTGGTAGAATTGGCTATATCGAGCTGCCACCATTCTCGTTATATGAGGTTAAAGACAATCTCAAGCTCTGGCTTCGTGGCGGATTTCCGCGATCCTATTTAGCGCGTTCTGAAAATTCAAGTTATCAATGGCGCTTGGATTATATCACCACCTATTTGGAACAGGATATTCCTAATTTGGGCTTTAATATTCCAGCGCTGCATTTGCGCAGATTTTGGCATATGATCACTTTTTATCATGGTCAAATCTTTAACGCGAGTCAGATTGGCCGGTCCTTAAATATTTCAGATAATACTGCTTCGCGGTATTTAGATATCTTGGCGGGAACATTTATGGTGCGCATTTTGCCACCATGGCTTGAAAATATTGAAAAACGCCAGGTGAAATCACCTAAATTGTATTTTCGCGATAGTGGGATTTTTAATGCATTAGAAGGCATTTCCAATGTTGTCGATTTGCAAAATGATCCCCGGTTGGGCTCTTTATGGGAAGGTTTTGCTTTAGAAGAGGTAATTCGAGTTTTGGGTGCTCGACCTGAAGAGTGTTATTTTTGGGCTACGCAATCTGAGGCTGAGTTGGATTTATTCATTTTAAAAAATGGTAAACGGTTAGGCTTTGAATTTAAATATACCGATAGTCCTAAAACTACTAAATCAATGCATATTGCGTTGGAAGATTTGAAGCTTGATCATTTAGCAGTTTTTTATCCCGGTAAAGATATTTTTCCGTTAACTAAAAATATTACGGCGTATGGATTATCTACTATTGCAACTGGTGAGTTTCAAAATGAGTTTAAGAAGTATTTATGATTATAGAAACGCCACACTTTAAAATTTATTTTGGTGATAGCCAAGATGCTATTAACAAACCGATTGATTGCGTTGCAAGCGGTAAACCATTGGTTGAGCATGCAAAATTTATACCCATTGCAAAACAGCTATCGGTGAACCATCTTGCATTTTTAAATCAGACTCACAGCAATCATGGCGCAACAATTACTGATATCATTCCGGCATTTACTATAGATGGTGATTTTTTGATTAATACCCAACCAACTATCGGCATTGGGGTTATGACGGCCGATTGTTTGCCCATTGTGATTTATGATTCGAAAAATCATGTTGCTGCGGTGGTGCATGCTGGTTGGCGAGGTACGGTTGCGCGTATTGTGCAAAAAACTATAGATGCAATGAAATCTCAAAAAGAAGATCTTCACGTCTACTATGGTCCAAGCGCAAACAGTTGTTGTTATCAGGTTAATGAAGAGTTTAAAAACAATATAAGCGCCTTTTGGTATGCTGATCGTGTTTTAAAAAAAGTAAATGATGTGGTACTTTTTGATTTGCCGCTTTTAAATACCTTGCAGTTGCAAGAAATGGGAATTCATGAATCGGCTATTTCTCGAGAGTATAATTTCTGTACGATCTGCGATCATCGATTTTTCTCATATCGCCGGCAGGGTGAATCTGCCGGCAGACAAATGACGGTAATAAGCTTAAAATAAGTTAAAATTTAATAGCAACGTTTGGCAAGCCATCTTTGAGATCTTTTTGATACTTTTTATTTTTTGGGTCACAGATTGGATTGCCCATTAATGAGAGTGATTTAAGCTTTGGCAATTTCTTGAACACTTTAGGGTTGAGTTGCTCAAAATTATTATAATTACAAGAAACAGTTTCTACGTTTGCCAAATCTGGAAATGCATCTAAATCTTTTAATTGCGTATTATCTAAATTGAGTTCTTTCAATTTATTAAGACCGCTTAATGCGTTGGTATTAAGATTTTTGAGAGGATTATCGTTAAGATATAATACTTGTAATTCCTTGGCATCCGCTAAAAAATTGGGCTGAAGATTATCAAGCTTGTTTCCATTGAGTGCCAAATTTATTAAATTGGGAAACGCTTTAAATGTTGACGCAGCTATATTTTTTAGTTTGTTATCATGAAGAGCAATTACTTGAATAGTTTCTTTATTGGGAACGCTTGCCAAACTATCAAGGTTCTCAAGATCCATAAATCCCCATCTGAGCCATGTTGCTTCAGCTTGAGGCATCATTTCTTGATCTTGTTTACGGAGACTGCGTGAAGCTGAAGATGCTTCTTTGGCACATACGCTAACGGTTGCACTTGCAATTGTTAATGCAAATATATATTGTGAGCGAATATTCATAGATATTCCTATGGTAAAAAGTACGAGACATTTAATTATCGTCGCAGCCATTTTACTGTAGTGAATAAAGAATATTCAATAAAAAAAGAGTTCTTTTTTTTAAAATTTAATATTCACATTGGGTAAAGTATCTTGCAATGCTTTTTGGTACCCTTTATATTCCGTTTTGCCAATCGGGTTGCCGGTCAAATAAAGCCATTTAAGCTTTGGCAATTTTGCAAATACTTTGGGATTAATGTGAGTAAGGTTATTATTGTTCAAGAATAGAATCTGCAATTCTGGCAATGCCGGGAACGGATCCAATTCTTCAAGCTGAAGATCATTTAGTTCAAGATCGGTCAATTTCACTAAATCATTAAACAGATTTGGATCAATCTTTTTAATAGGATTATTACTTAAAGATAAAAATCTTAATTCGCCCAGTTCAGCAAACGCTTTATTATCAATAGCTTCAATTTTATTACTATTAAGCGCAATGTTGTGCAATTGCGGGTATCCTTTAAAAGCAAACGCAGGAATCTCTTTTAAATTATTTTCAGGAAGCGCTATAACTTGAATCTTTTCTTTGCCCGCAACATCTTGCAAGCCATCAAGATTTTCTAGTTCTAAATTTCCAAATCTAAGCCATGTAGCTTCATTGGGTTGCGCGCGCATAATGTGCGGTTGCTTTTGTTGATAATATTTAATGGAACGCGTTTCTTTGGCAAGTAAAAGTTGAGACATGCCAATCGCACTTATCATTAACAATAGATACTTAAATTTCATAATAAAAAACCTATTAATAATAATTAAATTAATATAACTATTCTAATAGAAATTTTATCAAGAGCGGCTGAAAATATTCAATAATTTGGCTTTTGCTATGAAAAAAGCCTTTATCTAGGTGTTTTTTGGCCGTTGCATAAGCTGAAGTGCTAGCAATGGCTCTTTTTGCCCATCAATTCTACGCGCTGCACGAATAAGCCCTTTTGCTTGTGCTAAATGGAAATTGATTTTTTCAGCATGGTGCTTAAATTTTTTTGGTTTATAAGATTCCGAATATTTGTTGGCAGCTTTAGCTCTATAATATGCTTTTAATAATTGAGCTGCGCCGTCTCTTAAAAGATCAGAGACATTTAGCTGGCCTCTATTTTGAAAAACTTGAGCGAATCCCATAGTTTGATTAAAGGTGGTATCGATATTTACAATAAGCTGGTCCGAAATATTTCTTTTTCTTGCTAAACGATGCCAATTTTTACATTGAACGCTGAGAGGTTTGAGGTGAATGGGTTCATGAAACGGTTGTGGTGGTGCTTCCATTGCTGCTAAGCTGGTGAATAAAAATAGGCCACTGATTAGAAGCTTATTCGTCATGATTTTCCTTATAAGGTAATTTTTCTCCGCTAATAACCCTTGCCGAACTGATACACCCTTTTGCTTGAGCCAAATGATATTTAACTAAATCAAGTATTTCAGGATTGTGGGTAATTGCTGCGCCCCAGTCACTAGGCAAGGCGCATCCCGCGTCCCTATACGCTTTAGTTAATTGACGCGCAGCATCGTGTAAAAGAGCTGCAATATTAGCTCGATGACTCTCTTTATAATGTTGGGCCAATGCTTGTGTTGGCTCAAATAAAGTGGATTTAATATTATCGCTCTGTTCTCGCAATGAAACGGGCTCGAGATCTTTATAAAACCCTTTGCATTCCGTGCTTAATTGCTTAAGTGGGCTTTGAGGGCTTTCCATTGTATGCGAGCATGTAAAAAAGAGTAATCCCCCGGTAACTAAGAACTTTGTCATAGAGTTTTCCTAAAAGCTGCTCATTTTGTTTTTGCATCAATAGCTTCTGCGGCATCTAAAAGACCTATTGTGCTCCCTAATGCAAATTGCAAAAAGGCTATGCGTGTATCGACTTCAAGTTGATCGCAATTTTGGAACGCTTCTTTTGCAGCAGTTGCTTGCGTATGAGCATCTGCGAGTCCTATTAGACCACAGCGCGATAGAAGAACTCCCTTATTGGTATATTTTAACTTTTCTGCAAGCGCAGTCGCTTGGCCTGAAGCAGTTTGAATCTCTTCAACAAATTCGCTTGTGACTTGTTTGCTGTTGGCTCTCCAATAAAAATTGCAGCATCGTTCGCGCAATTGCATCAGTGCAGTATGTTCATTTTCCATTGAATCAATTCTGGCAAAAGTCGCAAGAGATATTGCGATAATTAAAAACTTATTCATGTTTTCTCCTAAAAATTTAGTTTGATGGTTTTTTGCCTTTAGCCACTAAATTTGCCCACATATAGCGAATTGCGCCATTTTCCATTACCTTCGGCCATTCATCAGCAGCTTTGGCGATAAAGCTTTCGCGTTCTTCTTGAGGCATTGCTGCAATATCTTTATAGCCGCCAGCAAAGGTGGCAAAAAATTGTTTGAGTTCTTCTTTGCTAGAAAAATCATGGCTCTCGATATGCTCTTCTATTTGAACATCTTTAAATCCAGCATCGCGGGCCATTTTGAGTAATTCTTCTTTGCTCATGGCATTATTTGCAGTGACCATAGTTGTTTTCATGAGAAATTGCAACTTGGGATCTTGCAATAATGCGCCGAAAAATTTCCTTTTAATGGCTTCCATCTCGGCATTTTTTGTTCCTACCGTGATAAGAAATTCGCCGTTCGGTTTTAAGCTTTTGAATAAACCTTGAAAAAAGGCAGCTTTATTTTCCATCCAATGAAGAGTGAGAAATGAGACTGCTCCATCAAATTCATCATTAAAATTAAGTTGTTGGCCATCTTGGACTCTAAATTTCAGATTTGGCCTTTCGCAAAGGCTGCGAGGTCCCATAAGATTATTTGCTGCCGCAATCATATTTGCGGATATATCAATGCCGAGCACTTGCGCTTGAGGAGCTTTGTCAGCAATTGCCGCTGTGATATCGCCAGCTGCACAACCAATATCTAAAATTCTAGAAAATTTGGTTAGCTCAAGCTGCGGTAAGCGTCTCATTGCAGCGCACCATTGCGCAACAGAATGTTGCCGATAATGTTTGCCATCCCATTGAGGAATTGCTTGAGGTTCTTCCATGCAGGAAAGAGAAAACGTGGTCATTAGTGAGATGCTTGCTACTTTTAAAAAGATATTTTTCATCGAATCTCCTTAAAAAATTAAATAAATTATCCAACTATAATCGGGTGTTCTGAAAAAGGCAATAGCCTTTAATTTCACGATTCTTGTTGATTTTCCGCTTCTGTGATAGGATAAAATCTGTTTTGAAAATTTTATGAGCAGAGCATAAGGAACCTTTCAGATGATAGCACGTATTTTGGCCATGATTATGGGAACCAATAATGCGCGTCAATTGCGCAAAATTCAGCCCATCGTTGATAAAATTAATGCACTCGAGCCCGCTATTAGCGCTTTGAGTGATGAATCACTCGCTAATAAAACCGTGACGTTAAAGGAACGGCTTGCAAAGGGGGAGACGCTTGATGATATCCTTCCTGAAGCATTTGCGGTAGTTCGTGAAGCATCAAAAAGAAAGATTGGCCAACGCCATTATGATGTGCAGCTGATTGGGGGAATTGTTCTTCATCAGGGTAAAATTGCTGAGATGAAAACTGGGGAAGGTAAAACCCTCACCGCAACCTTACCTCTTTATTTAAATGCCTTGGCAGGTAAAGGCGCAACGCTGGTTACCGTTAACGATTATTTAGCACGCCGTGACTCTGAATGGATGACTCCCATCTTTAACTTCTTGGGTATGAGTATCGGTTGCTTGCAAAATCATATGCATGATCATGAGCGTAAGCAGCAATACGCATGCGATGTCCTTTATGCAACCAATAATGAATTAGGTTTTGATTATCTGCGCGATAACATGAAATTTCGCTTGGAAGATTATGTGCAGCGAGAGCTTTCCTTTGCGATCGTGGACGAAGTAGACTCGATCTTGATCGATGAAGCGCGTACGCCATTAATTATTTCCGGATCTTCTGGCGAAAGTAGCCAGCTGTATGTCACCGCCGATAAAGTAGTGCGCCGTTTAGAAAAAGGCACCGATTATGAAGTTGATGAAAAGCAACGCTCAGTACAATTAACTGAGAGCGGTAATGATAAGGTTGAAGCTGCGCTTTCTATTCCAAATCTTTATGCAGTTGAAAGCTTAAACTTGCTCCATCATATGAATCAAGCATTGCGCGCTCATGCATTATTCAAGCGTGATGTTGATTATGTGGTTCGCGATGGGGAAGTACTTATTGTTGATGAATTCACCGGCCGTATTTTGCCGGGTCGTCGTTATAGTGACGGATTGCACCAAGCATTAGAAGCAAAAGAAGCAGTTGATATTGAGAAAGAGACGCAAACCCTTGCGGCCATCACGCTCCAAAATTTCTTTAGATTATATAAAAAACTTTCTGGTATGACCGGTACTGCCGCAACAGAAGCAGAAGAGTTTTACCGCACCTATCATCTTGATGTGGTTTCTATTCCCACCAATAAGAAGATGATTCGTGATGATAAGCAAGATCTTATTTTCCTCACTAAAACGGCAAAATATCGAGCAATTGTTGCCGATGTAAAAGAGCGCCATAAAAAAGGCCAACCGGTACTTATTGGTACTATTGCGATTGAGACCTCAGAGCTTATTAGTGATATTTTAACTGCGAATGGTATTCCGCATGATGTTCTTAACGCAAAAAATCACCAGCGCGAAGCGGAGATTGTGGAACATGCGGGCCAACCGGGTAAAGTTACCATTGCAACTAATATGGCAGGCCGTGGTACCGATATTAAATTAGCGCCTGAATCAGTGAAAGCAGGTGGATTATATATTTTAGGAACCGAACGCCATGAAAGTCGCCGTATTGATAACCAGTTGCGCGGACGTTCAGGTCGTCAAGGCGATCCAGGAGAATCGCGCTTCTATATCTCATTAGAAGATGAATTGATCCGTATTTATGCGGGGGAAAATCTTAAAAAGAATATGGAACGTTTTGGGATGAAAGAAGATGAGATTATTGAATCTTCATTCATTTCAAAAACTATTGAACGTGTGCAAGAGCGCGTTGAAAAGCAAAATTTTGATGTGCGTAAACATTTGCTTGAATATGATGATGTATTAAATCAGCAGCGAATCGTAGTTTATCGCATCCGCCGTGATGTGCTTGAAAGCAGTGAGCAAATCTTTGAGCTCGTGCGCGATATGGTATTAAAAACGGTTGAAGATGTGGTGGCGCGCCATTGCCCTAATCGCTCAATTAATGCTGAGCAAGCGCAAGCAATTGTGCTTGAACTGGCAATGCTCACGGGCCAAAAACCATTTGATATCAAAACTGAACCTTTAAGCCTTACTAATCGCGATGAATTTGAAACTGATTTAGCTAAACTGATTTTAAATCGTTACGAGCAGCATCGTTCACGTCAAAATCCAGAAATGATTCATAATGCAGAAAAATGGCTCATGCTAGAAACTATTGATCAGGCGTGGAAGCAGCACATGCTCAATTTAGACCACCTCAAAGAAGGTATCAGCTTGCGTTCATATAGCCAAAAAAATCCACTTATTGAATATAAGCGTGAAGCATTTGCGATGTTCCAAGAAGTGATGCAAGATATTCAGCGCGCAACCGTGCAGCATATCTTCCACTTAAATACTGAGCGCTTTGATCAGCATGAACTTGAGAAGAAACGTGAAAGAGAATTGGATCAAATCAACTTGTTATCCGGCCAAGGTGGCGAAGGTGATGGATCCACAGCTGGCCGCGAGCAGGCGCGTTCTGAAAATACTACCGGCCGTAATGAGATGTGCCCGTGCGGTTCTGGCAAGAAATTCAAGAAGTGCCACGGCGCGGGAAAATAGTTTCTTAAGCTCCTTGTTTTGGCAAAGAGGTATTTATATGAATAAGAACTTATTATTTTCGCTCATTTTTTTAGCCTGTAATAGTTTCTCATGTACGTCGCCACCCGAAAGAATATCTAATAGCCCATCGCCTACCGGAACTCCCAATAGAAAGTTGCATGCGGAAATAGTTGCAAGCATCAAGCGCGATGATCTTTCTGCAGTGATTGCTATGGTAGATAAATATCGGCACGATCATGGCTACAGTATTGTTCGCTTGAGTGAAGATATGGGCCAACCATTTACTCCTTTACTGCAAGTAGCGGTAGGATGCGGATGCGAGAAAATAGTCGAACTTTTTCTCAAAGAGCCGCGCATCAATGTTGATGTGGTGGTACTTAAAACGCTGCCTGATGGAAGTTATATGCAAACTACGCCTCTTTTTTCAAGTGTGATTCAAGGGCATGTTGGCATTGCACAAAGGCTTCTTGAAGCAGGGGCATGCCATGGGCAATTTGATAGGGAAAAAAATCGCACTGATTTGATTGCTCTTGCGTGTGAGAATAATAGGCAAGAGATGGTAAACTTTTTAAGCAATTTTGTTCAAAGAGCGCGTCAAAATCTGCACAATTCAGGAAAGTAATCAACTTACTTTTTTGCAGGAATTTGCTTTTGAAGAGCTTCTATATCTTTGTTCTGCTTTAATATAACTCTCAGTGATTCCTGTAATTCTTCTTGAAGTTTTTTATAGGTTTCATCTGATGGTTTCGCTGCTGAGGCACTTGCTTTGGCCGCTTGCAGCTCTTTAGCAAGTTTTTCTGCAGCTTTTTTAGACTCGTCCAACTGTCTTCTGAGCGCTGCTTGCTCTTTTTTATCATCGCGATTTCTTTCAAATTCTTCTATTTGTGCTGCATTTCTCTCTTCTAGTCTTCTCAGATCAATGATCTCTTGAGCATGAGCTTTTTGCGCTTTATGCAATTCAGCGAGCCCTTTTGCTTCGATGTCTTTTTGCCGTGCCTTTGCAAGTTCTACTGCGAGCTCTTGCGCATACGCTTTTCGGCCGCCTTGCTCAATTTGCTTTAAATAGGTTTGTGCATCATCAAATTTTTTTGCGTTGAGGGCGGTATCAAAATTTGTTTTTACTTTTTGCAATTGTACGGGTGAGAGTTGTTGAGAATGTGCTAATTGTGAGGCTAAGGTGAGGATTAATAACATCTTCATAATATTTCTCCTATTAAAACATTTCTCGACTCGCTCCGCTCGCTCGAAACGAACGGAAGGCGAGTCGCTTGCTATTTCCCGTTCGTGGTGTCCTTCGACAGGCTCAGGATAAAATCCGCCAGCCAGTTAAGCGCCGTGCCCGCCGCAGCTTGCCGAGTCGGAAGACCCGGATAAGCGTAGGCTGGGTTATCGAACCATAATTAATGTGAATTTCATTTAAACGGCCGTATGGATTCGAGACGCCTTGCTTTGTTCGGCTTCTCACCAGGAACGGCCTAAAAATAATTTTTTTCCTACCAATCTATTTTGATTTTCGTTCGTATCCCTCTACTCGCTTCGCTCCATCGGGACGAACGAAAAATCCATCGTCGCGCCTGTCCGCCGTAGCTTTAGCGTAGGAGGAAAGGGCTAAAATGCAAAGCCAAATTTGCCCCATGCCATCCAACGATTCAAACCAACATTATCGGGTGAAAATTCATACGATCCGCCAATAGCAAAATACATAGGCACATTGCAAGCGCTATCCCATTGGAATGCTAGTGAGCCATATACCGTGTGCGTGAGGGTTGCCGGATGCGCAGCAGAATCAAGATCAATATCTGCCGCCGTGATGAGGTTGTCAGTATAATCAGCAACGGGAGTGCCGGTACAATTATCACTAAAATCATTATTAATAATCTGGAATGGTGAGGTTGCTCCCGCGCCTACACCGATTGCTTTAAGTGCAGCACCGGTTGGGAATGGGCATGCAAGTTTTAAACATTCAGCTTGGCGTGCAAAGAAGTTATATCCTACTTCAAATTCATAGCAGGCACTATCAAGTATAAATGCGGCATTAAACATGCGGTAATATCCCGGTTTCACATTTACGTCTTGCGTGAGAATATCAATACCGGGGGTGTGCAACGTGAGTGCAAACGTAGGATCACTGATTGCTGCATCTGCCGCCAATTGCGCTTGCGCTTGATTCACATAAAACTGCATATAGCGGCTCCAGGGCTTATATTTTAAATCGAATGATCGGCGCTCTTTGCGCGTAAAAAAATCACTAATGCTAAAATCGAATTCGCCCGAGACGGTCATATCCCCGCACTCATTGCACCAAATTTCCAATCCAAAAGTGCTTCCCAAAACAAATCCCCAGTGATGATTATGGCCTACCATCGGCTCAAAAACATTCACACCGGTTGGAGTATTACCGGTTGGCGCAATAAATCCTATGAAAGAATCTAAATGCACATCATCGCGGTTAACGGTTTCATATCCCACGCGAACGGTGAGATCGCCAAATTTGGTTTTGGTGCTGCAATCTTTTGCGCATGCATTATCAATTCTTCCAAAACACCAACCGGGCTGGCGGAATGCTTCAACTACATTAGCCACTGGTTGCAATGCTTGAGTAGGATCAATACTGCAATCGGTATCATTGCAGGGATTAGGGCAGGTGCCGGGGCATGAAGGAACCACCGGAGTAACAGCAGGTCTGTTTAATGCGCCCCCACCATTATTTTGCACCGTCTCAATAATTTCTATTCTGTTATGAACGCGCAAAACCGGGCCTGAAATGCTAAACCAGAGACCATGGCCGCAACGCTCATAGATGCGTTGTTGATAGTTAAAGCCAAGCCCCACATAACTATGCATAGGTTTGAATTCTACCGTACTTTCAAAATTGCCATTTTGCGTATAAATATTGAGATAGTTAGCAAGTACTTGCGTTTCAGGTAATTGTTGTTCGCTCACTTTAATGGTATTGCTGCAGAAAGGCATAAAGAACTTAGCAAGCGCATCGCCTTTGGTTGATTTGCCTCCTAAGACAGTCAGTTGTACGGTGCCAGCCCAGCCATTACATACCGATTTATAAAAGTCGCGGTTATGCGCTAGGTATTCCGGGGAATTAATAGTGAACACCGGCCGTATGGAGAAAAATGTTTGGCTCGTGGCCCGGCAATCGCAGGTGGATTGTTGGCATGAAGGTTGCGGGCAGCTTCGGCATTCCGCCTTCGCGGGCGCTATAAAGGATAAACTTCCTAGTATGAGGAAAAAGGCTATCAATATTTTTTTCATGGGTTCCCCCTTTGAGTGAATAATGGTCTCTTTAGGTTCGTATCAGGAAATTTGGTTAAGAGTCAATGGATTAAGATCCGCATACGCGGATAGGCAAAAAATTAAATTTGTGCAATATTTGTATATTATTTATAAATGACTTTGGTAAAGGTTTTCTATGTTGCGCGTAAAAGGCACTAATGATTTTCTTGATCTCACGCTCTATAACTTCGTAATCGATCAGATTCGCAAACATCTGCAAATCTACTGTTTCAATCAGATAGAAACGCCTATTCTTGAACATACTGAATTATTTAAGCGCACTCTTGGACTGCATACTGATGTGGTGAATAAAGAAATGTTTCTGATCAAGCCGCATGCAAGTCACGAAGGCAAAGAAGATGATATGATGTGCCTTCGCCCGGAAATTACCGCATCAATGGTACGCGCGTTTGTGGATAATGGCATTCAAACCACCCCGTGGAAAGTATTCACCGTGGGCCCTTGTTTCCGCTATGAGCGTCCGCAAAAAGGAAGATTCCGCCAATTTAATCAAGTGAGCATGGAAGTTATTGGATCATCATCAGTAGCGCAAGATGTGCAGATGATAAAAATGCTAGATCGCCTTTTTCATGAGACATTAAAATTTAATAACTATGCACTACTTATTAACTATTTAGGGTGCCCCGCTGATAGAGCGGCATTCAAAGAAATATTAAAAAAATTCCTGGATAAGCAAACGGGATTGTGCGTTAATTGCATGGAACGCAAAGAAAAAAATATTATGCGCATTTTCGATTGCAAAGTTGAAACCTGCCAAAAGATTTATGAAAATGCCCCGCATATTATCGATCATTTGGACAGCGCGTGCCAAGCAGAATGGCAACAGCTGCAGCATGATCTTGAATTATTATCAGTTACGTTTGCGGTGTCGCCAAAGCTGGTACGCGGGCTCGATTATTATAATAAGACCGTATTTGAATTTGTGAGTGGTGCTCTTGGTGCGCAAAACACCTTTTGCGGCGGCGGGCGCTATGATCAACTCGTTACTCAAATTGGCGGTAAAACTGATCAGCAATCAATTGGTGCAGCGATCGGCGTTGAGCGTTTACTCATGATGCTTGAGGCCTATAAAGAGAATTTAGCACTTCCGCATCCACCAAAATTACATGCAATTTTGCCCTTGAGCACTGCGCAGCAAACTCTTGCTCTCTTACTTGCCGATGAACTGCAGGCAGTTGGATTATGCACAGAAGTGCTGCTTGAAGGCGCATCTATTAAGAGCATGATGAATCGTGCCAATAAATTGGGCGCTACCTACGCACTGCTTTTAGGCGATGAAGAGCAACAGAAAAATCAGGTGACGGTGAAAAATATGATCACCGGTGCGCAAGAAACTATTGCGCAAGCTCAATTGGTTTCTCATTTGCAGAAGTAATTACGAAATTGTGCATATCGATGGTGTTGCTTGGGATGGAAAGAAGCAACATGCATTTTCTTGCTCTTTTCTTTGTGCTCGATCACGTATCAAAATATTAGCAACCCGATCGCGAAAATTATTCAATGCAAAAGAACGCGCAGTTTCTCTGGCTCGATTAGCTTTATCAGGATCAATGCCTGGATGTTTTAACAATAATCTGACCATTTCAGGGTGATTTTTTTTGGCCGCAATGATAAGAGGCGTGTCTGTCGATTCTTCTGGCAAGTTTACATCGGTTCGCGCGAAATCAAGCAGAACCTGAGCACCTTCAAGATTATCCTCCTCTGCCGCTTGGCAGAGCGCCGTAGTTCTTCTTGAATTTACCTCATACAATGCATTCGGATTTGCACCACGCTCTAATGCTCTTTGCACAACTGGCCTTACGCCGTATTTTACTGCTTGTCTAAAAATAAAAAGCATTGTTTCATGATTTGCAGTAAAAAAGAGGATATCAAATTCTGGGCGTTTACTTTTGGTATTAAGAACCAGTGTGCTTACAATCGGATAGAGAGAGACAAAGCGATGAACTTCTTCATAATCGCAGAGCGAATAAAAAAACTTAGATACGCGTTTCATTTTTTTAATATGTGTATATCTTGTTTTTCTGTCTTGCGAAATTAAATAGGGAAATAGTTTTTGCTTCCAAAGATCTTTGGGAATCAATTGAGTATAATCAGGCGCTGGTGCGGAGGAAATTGCTTGTGATTCCATGCCCATCATGTAACGAGCTGCGAAAATACTAAGATAGAGAATTTTTTTCATGAATGTTTTCCCTTGATCATCAAGTCTTTAGCAGAGGTATAGCATGAGAACGAATTATTCTGCAAGTCAGGAGGCTTTAGATTTTTTATTTTTATTATTATGAGCCTCTACGTAAACAAGTAATTTAGAAACTAATTGATTCATTGGCCGCAGAGTTCCCGCGTTGCTATTGGAAGAATCAACCACATATAATACTGCCTCTACATTATCAGAGATAGCTGTAGCTAAAAAAGCATGATGAGGAATTAGGCAAATAAAATGGCAGGGCTGCCAGGGTTTTTCGAGTTTTTTTAATTGCAGATGCAATGCAGAAGATTGATCAAGCTCAATCCTGTATTTATCCAAAGAAGGTTGTGAGCCATATTTTCGAAACAAGCGGGAACTATCTATTAATGAGGATTGATTGCTAGAAATTGTTGGATCAGATAGTGCGAATATCCCATCCGTGTCGGCTTCAACAACTAAACTGTTACCTTTTAATGAAGAAAACTTTTCGTTACAGATTCCTAAAATTTGCCAATCTTTCACTCCTCTGGAGCGATCATAAAATGAATGACGATCATTTAAATAGTTGTTGACCATCTGATAGATTTGCTCAAGCAACTCTGTTTGAGAAAGTAAATCTTTTAAACTTTCTTTAAAAAGTATACCTTGCTTTGCTCGTTCGGCTGCTATTCTTATACATTGGGCATGATAAACCATGCGATGAAAACAACTATGATTATCCACTTGTTCTGCGAGTGCCGTTAACTGAATGATGGGCTTTGCTCGCAATGGATCTGGCAGTCTACAAAATAGTTCTTCGGGCTTTCTTTTTCTATGTTCGAGTTTTAACAAATGCCCAGGAGGATCCATTCCTATTAAAGGCATACACAGGATTGTAAAAATAAATTTGATATTTCTATTGTGCATCATCGCCAAATTTAATTTTATTTTGATGGTTAAGCCGTTCAACATGCGCAAGTAGCTTGTTTACTATAATACGCCTGGCGATTCCATGCTTCAGGTTGCTGCAATCGGGCGCAAATTTGCCTGAGCGGTTGCTTTTGATAGCGAGGATCATTTTCTATAAAAACGCCGGGCATAATCAATCTTTTATGCAGGAGAGTTAATGGCGCGGTGGCTGCGGCTTTTGCCATGCCAAAGATTTGGGCATTGCAAATAAGCCCAATACTCATGAGATATATTATTTTCTGCATTACGCATCTACTTTTTATCTGATTTACTTAATTAATTGCGGATACTAAGTATTATGGATGTGCTCAATTTTGCCAAGAAAAAAATGAATTAAATTGCGTATAAGGAAAAAATAGAAGAATCAGACCGCCGTTTATAAAATATATTTAAAATGGACGTGCCCATTCATATAATGCAGCTTGTTTAGCATTAAAGATTGGTTTTGGTTGATACGGATTCTCCAGCAGATAATTTTTGTACCATTCTTTTGCTGCAGGGGTATCCATTTTTGCGGCCGCCCAAAGATAAAGAGTTGTCCGATCAACTACAGTAATGTCAGCCATATTGGGATTTATATTTCTTGCTCTCAGATACTCTCGAATGAGTTCAAGTTTATTCTTTTCTGCATATTCTTTTGGAGTTTCAGTAATGATGCTTTCTTCTCTTTGCATAGCAATTGAATTACCCATTATTGATACTATTGCTAAAGCTAACAACGTTAAATTTTTATTCATAACCTCACCGTTTAATTACTTTATAATAAAAAGTGGCAGAACTTATCCGCCGCTGAGTAAATGATATTTATTGGTCACCGCTTCTGATTCTAGCTCTTTCTGTTCTTCCGTGAATATTGTTGGTTGTATAAGTGGTTGATTGCGCCGATAATCTATGTACCATTCATGAGCTTCTGGGGTGCCCATTTTGGCTGCTGCCCATAAATAAAGTGTAGTATTTGGAATTTCAGTAGTTGAAGCTAGTGCTGGATTTTGATTAGTTGCTATAAGATAATCCTGCAGAAGTGCAATTCTATGATTTGCAACGTATTCTTGTGGAGTAATTTCTTCTTGCTGCATAGCAATTGAATTACCCACTATTGACACTATTGCTAAAGCTAATACTGTTAAATTTCTCTTCATATTCTTACCGTTTTAAATTATTGAGGATGTTTTGCCCATTCGTATAATTCAAGTTGTCCTGGAGTGAATATTACTGGTTCAGAAACAATTGGATTCATGCCTAGATAATTTTTGTACCATTCTTTTGCAGCTGGTGTATTTATTTTTGCAGCTGCCCATAGATAGAGGGTACTAGAAGGAATCCTAGCCCTTTTAGCCATATTTGGATCCTCATCTCTCCATATCAACCATTCTCGAACGAGTTCATCTCTATGTATGCTTGCATAGTCTTCTGGAGTATCTGCGCCCACTCTCTCTTCTCTTTGCATTGCAACGGTGAAAGCGCCGATTGATAAGATTGCAAAGGCTAATAATTTTAAATTTTTCTTCATAAAATTCAGCTTTTTTGAGGGTTTTATATAGGTTTACCGCAAACCTATTTCTACTAGTATTATACCAACTTGAAAGCCTCAAAAACAAGGGTTTTATGCCGTATTTTATAAGGGTTTTTTAAGCAAAAAGAGTAGCTAAATAATTTTTGAAAATATAGAAGAAAAAGACGGTAAAAAGAATCCCATCAAAGCGATCTAAGAATCCGCCATGGCCGGGCAAGAGGGTTCCCGAATCTTTAATGCCGGCTCTTCGTTTAAGAAAAGATTCAAATAGATCGCCGATGAGTGAGAGTATGCAGACGAGTAAGGTAAAAATTAAGACAAACCACCAGGGAACCGATTTGCCCAATTCCCAAAGGACTAAATAAAAGCCAATGATGGCAAAGATCCATCCGCCAAGCGCTCCTTCCCAAGTTTTTCCCGGGCTGATAGAGGGGGCTAGCTTGTGAAATCCAATAATATTGCCTACAAAGTAGGATCCAGTATCAAAGCTAAAAACAATGATAAATAAAACAAAAAGCAGCACATGATATGCCGGATTTTGATTCATGGCGATCAATAATGCGAAAGGCAAGATAGGATAAAAGGGCATGATCAGCCAGTAAGAAAGTTTCTCAATATTAAAAAAATTCTTCCATTCAAAAACAATAATGAGCGTGAGAATAATGCCTAAGACAAAAGAAAAATAAATAGGCGGAAGGTATGCAAAGAGGGTCCAAAAAACAATGCCGAGTGCAAGGCCGGTGACAAACCGTTTACCAAACGTAGTAAGGCCCTGTTTACTAAACAGCGTTACCATGTGCAATCACCTTCATTAAAGGCGTTTTCTATATAGCTCAACTCTAAATTATTTTCTGTTCCCTGCAAAAGTGCCACATCAAAGCGATATGCGCATTCTTGCCACCCATTTCTGCCAATATATTCTTTTGCGACTGCGATTATTTTGCGTTGCTTACTAGAAGTAATCACATCTGATAAATCAAAATAATTATGTTGCCGCATCTTTACTTCTACAAATACCAATAATTGAGGCTTGCGCGCAATGATATCTATTTCGCCGTGCTTTTTGCGGTAATTCTGCTCGACAATAGTGAAGCCATGTTTTGATAAGAATTGAGCGGTTTTTAATTCACCTTCTCTTCCCAGCTGTGATCTAAAATGCATGATGTCTTTCGGGAATTATGCTGCCTGTGCTATGTTATGTGAAGTAGTAGTAATTGGCGTAGATTTACTTGTCATTGATTGCTCAAGATTTGCTCGTATTTGTTCAGGAGCAAGTGTTAATCGCTTGGTAATATCATTCTCAGGAAACTTATCTACTAGTTGTAGTTGGGCTTCCCATAATTTGAGCTGATCATTTTGCGCTTGCGCTAATTGAATCGTCATCTCAAGTACTTGTGGTTGCGCATCAGGCAATTTAGGGCAATGCTCTTTGGTGATAATATCCAAGCGTTTATGAGCGGCTTTATAGTTTTTATTCTTTAAATAGAAGTTAAAAACATTCGTATCGCTGGCCAACAATTTCTCGCGGCAATCGGTTGCGAGTTTAGTAACTGAAGGTAAAAATTCAGATTTAGCATGATCGGTGATAAATTGCTCAGCAAGTGCCAAGACTTCTTGCGTTTTAGTTTGATCCCGATCCGGTTCTTTAGTTAATTTAAATCCACATTCAACTGCTTTATAGTGCGCATAATCGCATCGCGCTGCGCCTGGATAAAGGAGAATAAATTCATTATACGCGCGTTCTGCTTTAGTAAATTCTTCTTGTTGGTAATAAAGATCTGCCATTTGCAAGAGAATCTCTTTTACTTGCTCGTGATCGGTGCATACGATGCGCATGGCATCAAGGTATTTTAATGCGGCTGGAATATCTTTTGCTTTTAATGCTTGCTCAAGCCCTTTTTTAAGCTCATCCATAGATTTTTCAATCAAAGGATTTTTGCGCGGCTTTTTCTTGTTTTCTTTTTCTTCAAATTTCGGTTTTTGGCCAAATCCCATAGGACCCATAGCAACCAAAGAAATGCTTAGGGGAAGCAAAATTCCTAATACGAGTAAACGTAAAAAAATGGGCATAAAGTTTCCTTGGCAAGATTACGATAAAAAACGTAGTATACTTATTACTATACTAGAAATATGACAAAAGAGAACGACCCTTCGATCCGTCTTCGCCAAGGCTTCGCCGGACGCGTACGCAGAAATTGCAATCGTACCTGTCCGCCATAGCTCGAAAGAGCGGCGGCTGGATCGAACCATACCGGAAATATGATAAAAAATAAGCGGTGAGCCCATGATCACAAAAAGTATTGTTGATATTCTTCTTGAAAAAAAGATCATTACCAATGCCCAAGCCCTGGAATGCAAGGCTTTGGCAGAAGAAAATGGCAATAGCCCTGAGCAGTGTCTTCTGGAAAAAGGGTATATCACCCCAGAAGATCTGGCTCGAGCACGTGCCGAAAGAGCGGGCTTGCCTCAGATAGAGAAGGTGATCGATGCGATGGCAGATTTGGCGGTCTTGGCTAAGATCCCTCTCAAATTCCTTAGAGATAACACGGTAATTCCGGTAATGATCGATAATCAACTTACTATTCTCACCGCCAATCCTAGTAATTTTCAGCCATTAGATGATATTAATATGCTCTTGGGCGGAAATGCCCGGTATGCCGTTGCCACCGAGAAAGTAATCAATGATGCCATCAACCGCTATTACCCGCTCGAGGGTAGCAAGCAGATGATTGCCGCCTTTGAAAAAGAGGAAGAGCTGGGACCTGAAGAGGTGGATTTTGGGGCTATTGAAGAAAAAGATATTATGGCGATGGCCTCAGAGGCTCCCATCATCAAGCTGGTGAATAACATTTTATTTCAAGCAGCAAAGCGGGGCGCTTCTGATATTCATATCGAGCCCTTTGAGAAAGAACTCGAGGTTCGTTATCGTATTGATGGCGTGCTTTATCCGGTGATGACCCCTCCTAAAAGAATTCAAGGAGCATTGGTCTCTCGTATTAAAATTATGGCCAATCTTAATATTGCCGAAAAACGTATTCCGCAAGATGGAAGAATCGATATTAAAGTAGCGGGTCGCGCCATTGATATTCGTGTTTCGATATTACCAGTAGTTTTTGGGGAGCGAATCGTAATGCGTTTGTTGGATAAAAGCCGTAGCTTTGGCAAACTTCAAGATCTTGGATTTAGCGAGCGGGATTATAAGCTCATTGAAAATAATATTCATAAGCCAAATGGCATCATTTATATCACGGGTCCAACCGGTTCTGGTAAAACCAGTACATTGTATTGCATCTTGGGTGAGCTGAATAAGCCGGATGTAAATATTATCACCGTTGAAGATCCGGTTGAGTATCAAATGCCCGGAATTGGGCAAGTTGCGGTGAAAGATAAAATTGGTCTCACCTTTGCTGCTGCGCTTCGCTCAATCTTGCGCCAAGATCCTGACATTATCATGATCGGGGAAACGCGAGACTTTGAGACTGCTCAAATTGCAGTGCAATCGGCGCTCACGGGTCACTTAGTATTTAGTACTTTGCATACTAATAGTGCTCCTGCAAGTATTACTCGTTTGCTTGACATGGGCGTAGAACCATTCTTAATCGCATCTTCAGTAATTCTTATTATGGCGCAACGTTTGGTAAGAAAATTGTGCCCAAACTGTAAAAAGAAATATACGCCGCCCGTTGATCTACTTGAAAATGTGGGGCTTACGCAAAAAACTGCAGAAGGCATCACTTTTTACGAAGCAGTTGGATGCGATGAGTGTAACCAAACGGGGTATAAAGGGCGAATTGCATTATTTGAATTAATGAGCATGACTCCTGGCATTGCAAAACTTACCATGGAACGTTCTGATACTTCTTTACTGCGCAAGCAAGCGATCGCTGATGGTATGACGCTTTTAATTGATGATGGCATTCGTAAAATCAAAGAAGGCCTCACCACCATTGATGAAGTGCTCTCAGTTGCTACGATTGAACAAGAAGTGGTTGAGTAAAATCATTTAAGTGCTGACGGAATAGGATTGTGGATACAATAATGCTTTTTTGCATTATTTGAAGTAATGCCATGCTTATTAAAGAGATGCTTTACAATCTGTCCAAGTTCTGAGAATTCTTTTTTACAACATCCATTGCCACCGATCTTGCGTACTTTGCATATATAAAAGGTTATTTGTTCCGATTTTTCTTTTTTGGATTCCATTGCGATTGTAAAATTGCATGAAGTGATGGTGGCGATTAAAAAAATATATTTGATCATTTTTCTTGCTCATGATGCCGAGTGCAAGAATAACGTTCTGAATTTCTTTTAATAGCATGTTGTGTGTTGAGATGACTCTGCAGATTCTCTAAGAGGCTGAATTTTTTATGACAAAATTTACCTTCTGTACCTACTATGCAGACATAAATACGGGGCGGATGACTTTCTTTGGCAGAATTTTGCATTGAATGCGTTACATTGCAACTGCTGACTATTGATAATGCGATTAATATTTTTTTGATCATAAATACTCCGTTTACACATCCTGAGTAAAAATCTTTAGATTTTGTATCGAAGGATCTGCTCGCTTGGCTGATGACTCGTGCTTCGACAGGTTCAGCATGAATCATCCTGAATTTTATCGAAGAGCACTCGCCATGTGTGGTTTTAATATTATTTTCTCTTGCGTTTGAGCATCAGAGTAAAGTATTGATTATAATAATCAATTAAAAACAGGTGAATGTATGAAGAAAATTTTAATCATTCTTGGAGCGCTCGTAATGAATATGCATGCAGCTGATTTCAAATTATTTTCTCTTGATTTTGAAAATGGCAAAAAAATCCCTAAAGAATTTACCTGTGAGGGTGCAAATAAAATGCCAAAATTAGTTTGGGAAAACGCACCTGCAAAAACAGCATCGTTTGCTCTCATTTGTGATGATCCTGATGCGCCTGCAGGCATCTGGGTGCATTGGGTGGTTTATAATATTCCTGCTGATAAAAGAAGTTTGGATTATGTAAAAGATCGTTCAGAAAAGTTGAGTGATGGGACTCTGCAAGGAGCCAATTCGTGGCCTAACGGAATTGGGTATGGCGCACCTTGTCCGCCAAAGGGGAGTGGCGTACATCGTTATCATTTTAAATTGTATGCTTTAGATACGTTGCTTACTTTGAACTCCAAAGCAACCAAGCAAGAGCTTCTTAAAGCAATGCAAGGGCATGTGCTTGCTGAAGCAAAACTTATTGGTCTCTATGAACACGCGTAGTGGATTTTCATTAATTGAACTTATGATTGTTATTGCGCTTGCAGCGTTGCTCATAGGGTTAACTACTATTAACACGCGTTTTTTTAATAGAAGCATTATCGCATCCGAACTTAATCTTCTGCAAACCACCTGCTTTTATTTGCAAAAAACGGCGATGGCAACTAATAAAGCACAAGAATTATTTTTTGATATTGAAAATAATACCTATTGCGCGAATGGCCAAATGCGTGTTTTGCCGCCATTTTTAAAGTTTGGAATAATTTCTGATGCAAAAGGCCCCCCATCATCACCGCATAGCATTTTGAAAGAACCAATAACTTTTGCTGATAATACGATTACTTTTTCTCCCGATGGTATTATCAGTTCAGGAACAGTATATCTCACCGATTCTCAAACGCTCTATGCGATTTCGAGTTCAGTCTCGCATGTCTCTTATTTGCGAAAGTATCGCTATGACGGTAAATGGCATTTGATGTAAATTATGATCCTAATGGCGGGAAAAATACATCGTAATAGCCAGTCATCTGCGGACTAAAGTATCCTTTGCCCACTAAGTCTTCAATAAGTTGTCTGCTGTTTTCTGGAGTGAACATGCGATGATACCATTGTCCATTTTTTGAATCGATAATATAGGTGAATACCCCCGTTTGCGAGAATTTTTTAGTAGGATCATTATGAATTATTTTTCCCGGAATAGTGATTAAAATATCTTTTTTGCCGGGAGTGCGACGACTATCAATTTCCGATTGAGTTCCCCATTTAAGTATAAAATCATCGAGGAGTGGAGAAAATGCATGGCGTATAATTGGCAGCCAGCGATTTTCTGGTGTCTCATATTTGGGATTGCCCGGTTGGGTATATCCTTGTTTTTCTAATGCTTCTTTCGGGTTTTCAAACCATATCTTTACCCAAGGAGTGTATTTAGGAGCGGAAAGGTTTTTAATTTGATTGGGCTTATCCGTTTTATAAATTAATTCAGTAGTATTATTTTTAGGATTATGAATGATGATATGGGTTGGAGTTTCTTCTCCAGCTATCATATAACTTTCATCAAGGGGCGATTCTTTAATTTTGCGTGGCGTAAGACTTTCTTGAAGAGATCCTTTTCGTGGGGGCGTTTTTTCGCCGTTATTTTCTTTTCTCGAAGATTTCCATGCTTTACGCGCTTCTTCTAATTCCTTGTCGAGATTAGGAAGAGCAATAACCGTAGATGGCTTGATGAAGGATGGAATAGATTTGGGAAATATTGCAGGAAGTTTATTTTCTTGAATCGCTTTTTCTGGGAAAGGACGCAATTTTTGAAGATGAGAAAGTTTATCTTCAGGATACTTTACATTAAGACTTTTTACCGTATCAATAAGCTCATTGTAAATTATCTCATACAGTTTCTGATACCAACGATATGTTAAGGAGTAGAGATCTGCTAATTCTTTATTGTTTTTCTCATATTCATTTACCGCTTGCCATGGCATTGCGTGAGGGTCTTGCGATTCTCCATGATGTTTTAGTTTGACTTGATAGTCGTAATAGTTTTTCATACTTTGTATAAAGTATTGTTCATTAGCTTGGATGATATTTGGGTGCGATTCAATGTGCTTGAATATAGTTTTATAGAATAAAATTGCGAGTTCGTCATAATCTTTTTGGACATTGCTAAGTAATTTTTTCGTGAGTAATGCCTCATGAGTTAGTTTTCTATTTTGCCCCAGTATATTGAGGAAGTTGCCTTTAGCTGGATCAATAATCCATGAGTATATTATCTCTACTTCCTGAGGGGTATAAGGAATAGATTCTTGAAGCAGTGAGGAGTGAGCAAGTAATTCTTCTAATTGAAGATCATTCTCAGGGGTGATTTCAAATCTTTTTGTTTGCGCTAGAGGCGTTACTTTCAATTTTTCTAGTGTTTTATCTATCCGAGCATAGAGCTCATTAAAATGAGAGGCTAAATAATTATAATCAGCCATTTTCTGCATTAATTGGGATTGAGTCAAAAGTTGATTAGCAAATATGCGCAATTTTTCTAAATATTGAATTAAGCTTTCATCTTTTCTCAGATTCTTGCGAAGCATTGCCAGAAATTTTTCCGGATGATCTAAATCATATGAACCGAATTTATTTCTCTCTTCTTCATATCTCCATTTAATTGAGTCGGGAACTTCTCGTTCTTGGGAAAGGGGAACCGGCCTTTCAGATGAGAAACTCCCTTGAAATTGAATTGCCAACAAGATAATGATTAAATTTTTTATAATAAAAAACATACTTCTTCTCCCTACTTTATTTCTTTAATCGTAATCAATTGCATCCTATTCAAGCAATTACTTGTGTTTTCTGATGAATTACGTTAAAAATCAGAACAATTAAAAATTGTTTTAAAGAGGGAGCAATGAAGCACTTATTACTTTTATTAATGAGCCTTTTTTTTAGGCCTCTTTGGGCAGAAGCGCCCCTTTTTAATGCGCCTGATTTAGGTAAAACCCATTTTATTGTGGGGTTACCGGCTGATCAGACCAGTAAACAAAAAGAAGTAACAGTATGCCAGGCCAGTGGGTTAGCTTCTTTATTGCAATGTGCCGATGGTGGTTATAAGCAAGCGTTTTTTTCGCCCGATGATGATCTAGAAGATATTCTTATTCAACTTATTAGTGCAGAACAGCTTTCTATAAAGGCAGCAATTTTTTGCTTTACCAATGGCGATATCGCGCAAGCACTTATTGATGCTCATCGCAGAGGTGTTGAGATTGAAATAATCACCGATATTTCTTGCTTAAAGGATAAATTCAATAAAATTGAGATGCTTAAAAAATCGGGCATTAAAATTTATGTGTATAATCCTAAGAATACATCAATACTCAATAATATTATGCACAATAAATTTGTTTTATTTGGTAAAAACGTAGGCAATAAATCACTTTTATGGACGGGATCATTTAATTTCACCAAATCGGCTAAGATCAATAATCAAGAAAATATTATTATTCTTGATGAGATGCATTTGATAGACCGGTACGGTAAACAATTTGCCATTCTTAAGCAACGTCTCAAGGGTAAAGATTCTGTGAAATTAGCTCAGAAAAACAAGAACAATGAGATGAGGTTATTGGCTTCAAATAGACGCGTTAAAAAATCAAGAATAGTTGCATAAAGACGAGCAATGAGCGCTTAAAGAACTTGAGAACGCTTCATTACTACAATTCCTTCCTAGCTCGAGGAACATGCTATTCGTCTTTTGGTAAAAAAGCAAGAAATATTTGATCAGAAATTTTCAAGAAATGAGATAAGCCTTTTAAAATCATCCGGAATCTCTTTGATGAAATTAAAGGGAGTATTCTGAAAGCTAAATGAGAGTGACGCCGCATGCAAAGCATGTCTGCTAATGAGCTTTGATGGAGTCCCATACAGATAATCACCCACTAATGGATGCCCGATCGCCGCAAAGTGCACGCGAATCTGATGGGTGCGGCCCGTTACCGGGTGCACTTCAACCAAACTTGAATCGGCAAAGTATTTTTTTACGGTGTAGTGCGTTATGGCATTTCGGATGCTGGTGTGACTGCGAATATTAGCTGCTTTGGTGGTAGAAAGTGCGCTATTGTCTGGAAGAAAGGTAGTCATTTTTTTACGTTGGGTGGGATGCCGGCCAATAGAAAGATCAATTGATCCGGATGCGGGCGGGTGGCCTTGCACCACGGCCAAATAACTTTTAGAAATGGTCCGCTTTTTAAACATTTCTCCAAATGCCATATGGGCTAAGTTGGAGCGTGAAATAACCAGTAATCCTGAGGTTTCTTTATCAAGACGATGTACGATTCCCGGGCGTTCAATACTGCCAACCTCGATGAGTTCACGATAGTTAGAAAGAAGCCAATCTACCACCGTTGGTTCAGCAGTAGGCACTTCTGTTTGATGTACGAGTAAATTTGCGGGTTTATTAATGATAAAAAAGTGTTCATGGGTATGCACAATCTCGATACCCAAATTGGTATTGACCGGATTATAAATCGGCTTAACTTCAGGGTTTGGTAGGGCGATTTTAATAGCATCTGAAGGTTTTACTAAGCTGCTTGATTTAGCGAGATTGCCATTAATAGTGATATTGCCATCATTAATGAGATTTTGGAAAAAGCTACGAGAATAGTTGGGCAAAGCCTGGCTGAGATACTTATCTATGCGCTGGCCAGCCAAAGATTCTTCAACAATCAAAGAGACTGTTGAAGCCGGGCAATGATTGTTGATATTCTGTGATTTCATCTCCATTTGTGCCTCATTATTGGTATTATAAAAGTGCTATATTTTTTAAGATACGTGATAGGAAGAGAAAGTCAATTAAAAGCCTAATAGACAAGCAATTTTTAATCGTTTACTATGGGGTTAAAAATACCCCAATTTATATTAACCTATCCAATAGCTTTCCGGGCCAAAAGCCGGGAAACCGAAGGTTGTTAGGAGAAGACTCATGGATATTCAACACCTTTTGCGCGAGATTAAAGATCATATTGATGCCGTGATTGCCCTGGATTCTGACTATTCAAAAGGGCTTTGGGATAATTTTTTGCAGCTTCACCCGGCCGATATTGCTGATTTTTTTACTGATATTGATTGGGACCAATTTCAAGAATTATACCTTAAATTGCCTAAAGAGTTGCAATTAGAGGTTTTTCAAGAATTTTCAGATGTAATGAAGGTGAATAGCCTCTCTTTTATGAGTGAAAAGGATAGAGCGGAGGCGCTTAATACGCTCCCGGTTGAGGAACTCACCGATCTTTTCGATCTCTTTTCTGATGAGGAGCTTAAGGTATATCTGGGACTTCTTAATAAAATGGCCCGAGAAAAGGTGGTCTCTTTGCTTAAATTTGATCCTGAATCTGCAGGGGGGATCATGGACGCTGAGGTTCTGGTATTTATCCAGGATTTCACCGTAGAAAAGAGCATTCAATTATTGCAGCGCATTCAGCCCAATAGGGATATTTACCAGCAGATTTATATCACTGATAAAGAGCATCGGCTCGTGGGCTATATAAAATTAGAAGATTTAGTACTCCAAAATGCCCAAGCGCGTATCTCATCTTTTATGCGGCCCGTAGAATTCGTGGCACAAGCAGATGAAGATAGAGAAACCATCGCTAAAAAGATGGTGCACTATAAATTAATGACTATTCCGGTAGTGGGAGAAAATAATCACTTTTTAGGGGTAATTCCGAGTGAAACGCTCGTGGATGTCTTGGTGGAAGAGGCTTCTGAAGACGTGCAAAAAATGTCTGCACTTGCTCCTATGAAGTATCCCTATTTTGAGACTCCTTTTATGCGGCTTCTATTTGAGCGCGGCTATATTTTGATTGCCCTCCTTTTGGCACAATCATTTTCAACCACAATTATGAAATCGTTTCACGCTACCTTGGGCGTAGGCTCACTGCTTTATTTTACTACTATGATTATCTCTACGGGTGGTAACACGAGTAGCCAAACTTCAGCGCTCGTGATTCAAGGGCTTATTACTGGCGAATTGCATGCGATGAATATTCATCGCTTTCTTCGTCGCGAATTTATCATCGCAGGATTCTTGGCATTGATTCTGGGAACAATAGCTTTTGCGCGAGCATATCTTTCTTCTGCAACTATCATTGAAAGTTTGGCGGTGAGCGTATCATTAGGCGCAATCGTAGTAGTCTCGGTGATGCTGGGCGCTTTGATTCCACTTATTTTAAAACGCCTTAACATTGACCCTGCATTTTCAGCGGGCCCTTTTTTGGCAACGTTGATGGATATTTTGGGAATTTTGATTTATTGTTATATTGCAAAAATGATTCTGTTTTAGCCTGTAAGGCCCGACAGAAAGCAGCTATTGATATTTTAACTATTCAAGATTGGCGTTTAAAAGCACATTGTTTCTATTTTAAATTGCTTTTGCTTGACAAAAAGGCCCTCAATCTCTACTATTTATTAATGTCTTTTCAATTTATTAATTGAATTAGTACGAGCCGCTAGCTCAGTCGGTAGAGCAACAGCCTTTTAAGCTGTGGGTCGTTGGT
>CAYMRF010000002.1:0-51571 GCA_964392765.1 uncultured Pseudomonadota bacterium | reverse complement strand
TACCCAGATCGTTTGCTCCTTTTTGTAAGAGCAAAATAGTTATTTCTTGATTTTTATTATTAATTGCAAAAGGAAGGATATATAATGAATTTGCTCCAGCATCAAGAAGCAATTCGATCATTGCTTTACTGCAATGGTTCAAAAGTATATTGAGCTCTTGAATGTTGTAGCTTGTGCTCGGACAGAATACGATATCGGGATCAATGCCTGCTTGTAACACTCGTGAAACTTTATCAATGCGGCCCGCCTGTATATCCTTCAAGAGCACGCGCCTCATAGTTTCTTCTTCTAAATCTATATATCTATTCTCAAGAGCTTTTTGTACTTCTTCCTGAGTGTGTAATGGAGGGCAGGCTTGCATATGATCTTGGGTCTTTTTTAGCCACGTGCTCATCGGTGTGTTGCGGGCAAATATAGGCTTAAATGTGTCTTGACATGCTATAATTTGAGCAGAAGTAAAATCGGGAATAAAGGGAATTTTTCCTCCCGCCATCTCGCATTTAAAATATTTGGCTAATGCAATTCGGCCCCTTTTATTGCGCATTGTTTTAAAAAAAGTTTTAAGTTTTTTTGAATCATTCATAATCGCAAGAAACTCTGGATCCGTGAGAGCATGTCTAAAGAATACTTGAGCCATTTTTGCTGGATTTGTATGGGCTAAACAAGAAAGAAGGGGCTGTTTAACGTTTTCCGGAAATTCGTGCAAGAGTGGCGTTGTTTGAGTCTTTAACGCTTTTGCCAGACGTTTGCGTTCTGATTTTTTATGAGCTTCTTCGATTTTTTCATTAATGCGTTTTGCGATGTCTGCAAAATCCGCGCCGTTTTCTTCTGCGGCTTTTAAAGCTGTTATTCCCGTATGTATTTGAGAGATCCGTGGATCAACTCCCATTCCAAGAAGTAACTGCGCCATTTCTTTATTTCGATTTTGGATAGCTTTAACGAGAAGAGAATCGCTGCGATGAGGGCTTACTCTGGTGTAAACCATTAAATGAGAAAAAATTTCAGTTTTGTCTAATTCCACCGAATACGTAAGGGCATTTTTTTCTTGTTCATCTATAGTCTCTGGGCAAGCTCCTGCTGCAACTAGCAATTTGACCATTCTAAGATTGCCTTTAATAGTTGCGCGTATAAGAGGGGTTTGACCTCTCGGACAATAAGGGATGCTTCTGATAGGTATAGTAGCATTTACACAGTCCTTTGTTTTTGGATCGTTCAAGAGATTTCTAACTCTTTCGAGATTGCCGTCTTCTACCGCAGCAAAAAATAGATTTTCAGATTGATCATCGAGTGGCGTGAGAGGTGTAGCAAATTTATGCTCAGCAAGTTTGGGTGCTGCAAGCGGTGAACCCATAAGGGGTGATGAGCTCGCATATGGTGATCTCATACAAGCATAAAGAGGAGAATTAATGAGTAATAGAGTGATGAAGGAAGTAATAGCTATTAAATTTCTCATGGCACCCGAATATTTTCACGACAAAATCATTGCACGAACTGTCGATTAAGTAAAGTGATTATTCTGTTTAAAGCGCGTGTTAATATCATGAGGAGTAAAAAAACTTATTCCTGGTGATATTCCTGCGATTTTCTTCATTTTTTATCGAGTAAGTTCCGAAAAAAATTGGGCGCGGATTAACGCCAACTCTGAATAAAGTATTGTTTTGTGGTCTGAATTAATTTGATTTTTTGTACAAAATCAACCCGAAAAGCAGTAATCCGGCAAATCCAATCAAAGGCAGAATGCCGCCGATCATAAAGTTGCGAATGCATGCTCCAATGAGTATAAAGCAACTAAGAAGGGCAGTTGCCGGTATGAGCTGATAGTATATAGACTCTTTTTGCCTTTTATACGCTCTTAAAAGGGCTATTACGCAAACGGTATAGGTAACTGCAGTGCCAAGCGCTGCCAATTGTTGTAATACCACTTGATTTCCTGCGCTTGCAGTAAGATAAAGAACGCAAAAAAGCCATTCTGCCAACAGACAAAAATAAGGAATCGCTTGTGCATTTAAGATGCTTAAAGTCTGCCAGCCTCTAATTTTTCTATTTTGCGCTAACGTGTGCAGATTCCAATTATTGCTATATAAAATACCATAGCATCCTCCTAATGCAGAAGAAGCAATAGCAAGATGAAAGAGCGCTTCTAATTTATGCGTGAGTGCAAGATTTGCCGGAAATAATTTCTGCAATAATGCGGGAAAGGCGCCAAGATAATTTGCTTGATCGGTTAATGTTTGGCCTAGTGTTGCATAAAATAAGAATTGAAATAGAAAGACTAAGATCATCATCACGGTGAATGAGATCATAATTGCTTTAGGGCCGTTTCTTTCAGCATCTTCTATTTTATTGCTAATGGCGCAGATTGCCTCAAATCCCATTGCCGCATAAAGCACTAATGGCAGGCTTGTTGGAATGCCACTCCAAATCACGGGCAAGGTGGTTAAGGTAGTTGGTGCGAAAAATAATAAACCAACACCAATAACAAATAAAACCGGAATTAATTTAAGCCCGAGGAATCCAAATTGAATGCGACTGCCCGTGCGCATATTTAATAAGTTGAGCCCAATAAATACACTTAAAATGAGGAGGTCATAAAATAATAATGAACCGAAAGAAAGAAGAGCAGGAAATATTTGCGTAATCAATGAAACTGAAACATGAATCATTAAGCTTGCAGAGGCGAGCTTTGCAATGAAATAGCTCCAGGTGCTAATGTAGCCAACCAAAGGGCTTATTTCTTGCTGGCCAAACGTATAAAATCCGCCTGATGGATAGAGTTTAATAAGTGATGCGATCGCAAGAATTAAAGGCAAAATTAATAACCCTATTAAAGGATACATGAATCCGCCCAGTAATCCCGCTCTTTTTGAAAGTTCAACGGTATTAATAAAAATACCGGCGCCCATCATAATATTGATGTTGATTAAAATTGCCGTCGGAAGTGATAATTTGTGCTCAGCAGACATTTAATAAGTCTTTCATTATGCAAGTATTTTCGATTTTTATTTCTTTTATCTTAGTCACTTTTTTAGCATATGTAAAAGGCGTGCTACTTAGACCACTTCAATCCCAGCACTTATTGTAACAGAGGCAGATACCAGGGAGGGGGTTAAGCGCAGAGCTATAAGGTTGCCTGCTGAAACTGCAAATGTATGAGTGGTATCCGAAAATTGACTTGTTCCAGTTATGGTTACCAAAATACCCGTTGCAGTCCAACTGCTGCCGTTATTGGTTGAAACATAGATTTGAGCGGTAACATTTCCTAGTGAAAGAGAAAGAGAGGGAACGTTTACATATAGATTTCTTAAAGTTCCCGATCGAGGTATCGTAAAAGAGAGTTGATCTACCCCTGCCACTACTGCTTGTGTGCTGCCAAATCCAAAATCTACTCCGGCAAGTCCCAAAGCTCCTAATCCCAAAGATCCCGCAAATGGAATAATAGCACTGGGGCCAGTAGGTCCGGTTGCACCAGTAGAGCCTGTGGTGCCCGTTATGCCAGTAAAACCTGTACTGCCGGTGGAGCCTGCCCCGGTAGCGCCCGTTGCTCCGGTGCTTCCTGTTGATCCGGTACTGCCCGTTGCTCCAGTAACGCCTGTGCTGCCCGTAGAACCGGTAGTGCCGGTTGAGCCAGTTCTGCCCGTGGATCCTGTGGTTCCCGTCTGACCCGTGCTTCCGGTTGCTCCCGTAGGGCCGGTTACCGCAGGAGTTTCTGAAGTTCCTTGAGGAGTTTGGATAATGCCGCCACAAAAATCGGCATCCAGAATGCCCGTGGTGGTTAATCGAAATACTAAATAATTGTTATCACAATGTCCCACCGCTAGTGCCTTTTGGTCCACTTGCATAGTTATTGCATCAGCAGATGATAAATTTCCCGGAGAGATATTTTGAAATCCTAAGGTTGCATAGTTGCTATCGATGCTTCCGTCAGTTGCGTTGTATCGAATTACTGTAGCATCTTTATCAGTTAATCCCGACGCAATGATCTTGCCATCAGCTTGCAACGTTAAACCCCAGCATGATTGAGCCAAAAGTCCGGTTTTGGTGAGCACTACTCCACCAGACCCAAAAGATGAATCGAGCGATCCATTGGTATTGTAGCGCAGCAGCGCAAAGGCGATGTCTGCTTGGCCGCCGGCAACAATTTTACCATCAGATTGTATTACGATTGCATTGCCGACATTATCAGTGCCCAGATTTTGATTAGAATAACCGGTCCCATTAAAACTGGTGTCCAGAACTCCTGCAGAGGTAAAACGAGCAACTAAAAATTGCGCATCAGAAATTCCGCAAATTACTATTGCATTATCTGATTGTATCGCGCAGGCATTAGCGAATGAACTAATGCCAATTGATTGCACCACAATTCCGGTGCCACCAAAGCTGGTGTCCAAACTTCCATCAGAGAGGTTATAGCGCGCGAGTAATACGGCCGCGAGTCCATTCACTACTGTAACGCCGGCAATAACAATTTTAGTAGCAGTTATTGCGATTGAATTAGCTACTGCGCCTTCTCCAAAGGGAGTAGTGACTATGCCGCCTGTACCAAAGCTTGCATCGAGTCCCCCTGAAGTATCATAGCGTACTAAGGCAGCGCGTGAGATTCCTGAGACGGTTGCTTGGCCTGCAACTAAAATTTTGCCATCAGCTTGAATTGCCGTACCTGTGGCATAAGACCAATCACCAATAAGAGTTGAAACAATACCGGTTGAATTAAAACTCGTATCAAGAACGCAGCCATTGTAGCGCGTGGTCACAAAATAACTTATTTCATTAAACATCATAAATCCCGAAACCACCGGCTTGCCATCGGCTTGCAGTGCAACGGACTTTGCATAATAAGAAGAGACCATTGAAAAGCATTGTGCAGTATATATGAGTGCGGTAAGAATTATTATTTTTCTTGAGATACATTTCATCACGACACTGTTCCTTTTTTTGAAAATAAAAAATGGGCTGAATAAAAGAATCAGCCCATGAAATAAATCTTAATAGGGAGTGGCAAAACGTTAAAGAAAAGTAATTTTAAAAAAGAAATTTTCAGACTAACTCCATTGAATAATTAACTAAAAAAACAAATGAAATTTTGTTCATCGTATTTTATCGTTAATTAACATGTCAATGGTTCAAGCAAAGAAGTAAGCTTTACTTAGTTGCAAATGCCAGATACATCCCAATAGATCCTGCAACAGCAGCATTCAAGCTTTCTGCTTGGCCCGGCATTGGGATAGTCATATACTCGTTGCAATCGCGCAGCCATTCTTGATTAATGCCTGTCGCTTCATTGCCAACTACCAGGAGTGTTTTTTCAAAAGTTAGGTCTTTTGGATTTTTGCCGCCTTTTATTACCAAGGCGCAAAGTTTATTTTCCTTTTTCCATTTCACCAGTGATTGCCATGAAGTATTAAAAATATTCATGAATGCTAAAGTTCCCGCGGTTGCTTGCACAACTTTAGGGCTCCAAACATCTGTGCCATCAATAATTACAATATTTTTAATATTCAAAGCAGATGCGGTGCGAATCAAAGTGCCCATGTTGCCTGGATCGGTAATATTAGCGAGCACAATTCCTGAATCGAGCTGAGAGAAATTAGGTTGCGCCGGAATTTCAAGCACTGCCAAGAATCCACTTGCAGAGGTTGCAGCGCTCATCTTCTCCATTACGGTTTCGGGCACTATGGTAACTAATGATTCGTTAACCAATTTTTGTGCATCATAAGCGTGTTTTTCAGTAGTATATAATTGCACCACTTTCATGCCACTTTTAATAAGCGTAGTAACGGTTCGTAAACCTTCGGCAATAAATTTATTTTGCGATTCGCGTTCCTTGCGATCGTGCAACGCGCAAACTGATTTTATTTCTTCGTTTGTTTTGGATGTGATTACTTTCATCTTTTATAACTCATCATTAAGAATTTTTTTGCGGTAATCCGCCATTAATTGGACCATAAAGTGCAAGTTGTGGATGCTTGCTAGTGTGTAACCGGTGAGCTCATTTGCTTTGAATAGATGATGCAAATAAGCACGGGTATATTTTTGGCAGACAACGCAGGTGCAGTTTTTATCTATCGGTTCAAAAGCATGCCGATTTGCGCTATTTAATATTTTTTGATTTCCCGTGCTGGTAAACAGTAATCCGTGGCGCGCGCAGCGGGTAGGATGCGAACTGTCAAAGGTATCGATGCCGAATTTAACACCTTGTTCAATTGATTCTAAATCACCGATGCCCAGCAAATGATTCGGTTTATCAATCGGGAGCTCCGGCATTAATTGGCTCAGCATATGAAACATTTGATCTTTTGTTTTGCCCATTGAGCCGCCAATCGCAAATCCATCAAAGGATAAACTAGCAAGATAGTTGCAACTTTTTTTACGCATCTCATTATCAATGCCACCGTGAATCACGGCATACATTGCTTGATTATTAGGATTTGCCAAATGTGCCTCAAGGGATCTTTTTTCCCAACGATGGGTACGCTCTAAAGATTGCAGTGCTGCTTTGGGATCTGCGTGAAAGGGCAAGAGTTCATCAAAGGGAATAATAATATCAGCGCCTAAATCTTTTTGCGCTTGTACGGAACTTTCTGGCGTGAGCATAATTTTTTGCCCATCGCGATACGATCTAAAAAGCACTCCCTCTTCGCAAATTTTTATCACGTTATTATCAGCCTTTTTCTGGCCTTTACTTTTCAGTTCATCTTTTACGGTGCCATACGCAAGGCTAAAAACTTGAAATCCACCAGAATCGGTGATGATAGGAGCATTTCTGTTAATAAAACTGTGAAGCCCGCCTGCCTTTTTTACCGTTTCCGTTCCTGGCTGCAGCATCAAATGATAGGTGTTGCAAAACATAAGTTGTAAACCAAGAGAATTCACCATTTCGCTATCTACCGCTTTGAGCGTGCCATTAGTGCCCACTGCCACGAAATTAGGGGTATCGATCACTCCATGAGGAGTAATAATACGGCCGACACGAGCGCGAGACTTACGGGATTGATGAATAAGCTGAAAGCCAAAATAAGGGGTCATAATCTGCCAGAAATGCCTTAGAATAACGGATTTTAACCTTAAAACTATACCAAATTTTTAAAGATACGGTAAGAGGCCCCTTTTTTATAGCAAAAAAGGGGAAAAAACCCTTGATTTATAAGGCTTTTTTCCATTAAAATATAATTACAAGTAGAAATGTTTCTTGGGTGTGAAATACCGAGATTTCCGCAGGAGACATAATAACCCTTTGAAGGAGATATCATGAAAAAAGTATTAGTTTTATTATTACTGCTTTCAAGTTGCTTAGTAGGAGCAATGCAAAGAGAACACTTAGATGTGAGAATTGCCGATGCAGCTGGGGCTGCAAGAGCGTACTCGCCCATAATAAATGGTAATCAATATGTCGCCGAGGTTGATGCTAACAATAACAGCGTCTCAGTTTTTGCAGTAAATCAAGCAACTGGTGCATTCACTCAAGTTGCGGGTTCCCCTTTTGTGACTGGGGTAAATCCAAACAGCGTAACTTTTTCATTAGAAAATGGTGACTTACACGCTCGAGTTATTAATTCAGGTGATGGTACCGTATCTCACTACCTAGTTAATCCTAACTCTGGTGCATTTATGCGCATTCCATAATTTTTCTAATCGTTGTTTTTAATTTATGAATTTAATTAAGGAGATATCATGAAGAAAATATTATCAATAGTCTTATTACTTTTTACCGTAAGTTTAGCACATGCAATATCATTGTCTGATCTTGTTCAGAAATATGAACAATATACGAACCCAACTCAACCAGCAGCAGTTTCACCTGCCCCCGCAACTACTCCCGCACCTGCTGGTGGATCAAGTTTTCTTGCGAGGCTAGTCGGAGCTATGGATCCGAATCAGCCAGCAACAGTCGCGACTACTTCTGCCGCAGATAGACCGGCCGTTGCCGCGCCTGCTTATCAGGTAGCTTTAGAAAAAATTGTTACTAATGCCCCTTCGTTAATCGCTAACATTAAACTTCTTGCTCCAAAAGCATTAGAAATTGCAGCTAAATCGGCACAAGGCGGATGGTTTAGTGGCCTCACTTCAGCATTCACGAGTATGGATACAGAAAGTAGAGCCGCTTTCTTAAACTTAGTGACCCAGGTGGGTAGCGTAGCAACTGCAGCGCGTAGTCTTCTTGCTTCTGCCGATCCAGCAACCCAAGCAACCGTTAAGGGTGTTTTGGCTCAGATCGTTGCAGTGCCTGAGTTTAAAACCTTATTGGATCAAGCTAAAAACATCCCATTGGTGGGTGGTCAGTTAGATGCGTATCTCCAAACATTAACGGCAGAAGCGCGCTAATTACGCTTAAAAAACCTCTAATTTTAGGGTGGCCCCGATAACCTGGGCCACCCTATCTTTTTATGCTGAAAACTTACCCTTAAAAACCATTGATTTAAGGTGTATAAATTATTTATACTTAAATTACAAATAGAAATATCTCTTGGTTTGGAATTCGATTCCAAAGGGGATACTTAAAATTTTAAGGGGAGACCATTCTATGAAGAGAATTTTAGCTCTTTTATTACTTGCCAGCGTGGGCGTGGCAAATGCCGGATATTATGCCCAATTGCCTAAATTAATTGCGCAAAAGAAAGCAGAAATGCTTGCTAAAAATATAGATCTTTCAAAGGTTCCAGAAGCGTATAGAGATAGCGTTGCAAAGCTTAAAGAATCGGTTCCAACCTTGGTAAAAAGTGCCGCAGTTCTGGTGCCCAAACTTATTGGAGTAGGTACTCAAGCAGCGAGCGGCGGATTAAGCGGTTTGGCAACAGGTGCGATCTCTTTTGTGAGCGACAGCGCATCGCGTGATGCAATTGCTCAATTAGTTCCCGCAATTGTTAATACGGTTGATGCAGCAAGAACTCTTGCAAATGCGGATCCTTCTACTAAGCAGACGGTTAGAAATCTCATATTAGCCGTTAAACAAGATGCTGACGTACAAAAAGTAATGGGACTTCCGGTTGTTGGTGGCTTGCTTAATCAATTGTTCGACACGCTAACTTCGCTGTAAATAGATTTTAAAATTAAAAAAGGAGAAAAATATGAAACGTATAATGTTAGCGCTCGTGGCATTGTTGTCACTCGCAGCGCAGGTTGCATATCCCTATGCAATTATGAATGATAAAACCAGTGATGGACCAGTGACTGTTTATGTGATTGCAGGATTTGATAGAGAAAAATATGCAAAATACTTACGAGCGCGCGACATACCCGATGACGTGATTAAAGGTGCTACGGGTGTTGCTGGAGCAACTCCTATAATTGCAGGAGCATTAGCTGCTCCAACGGGAGGAGTAAGTTTAGCGGTGGGCGCCGGTGTTGAAATTGGCGTAGGCGCAGCAGCAGGTATTGTTAAAGCATTGCAAGAATCGGGATTCATGGATGAATGGATCAAAAAAGAGGCGGGCATTATTGCAACGCATAGAAATGTAATGCCAGGAAACAATACAGAGCCAGATAAAAATCGTTCAGCAGAATATGGCTGGGAAGAGATTCAAAAGGAATATGGTCTGCCAAGAGGGTCTCAATTAATCTTTGTATTCACTGCAGGAGAAAATGATCGAAAAGTACTTTTAACCGCTGGTTACCCAAGCGATGGTAAATTTGGAGTTAAAGTTTCAAAAGATGCAACGGGAAACCTTGTAGCACAAAGATCTTATAAAGCAGAAGAAGAATACGTACCTTCAAGCATTCAATCAACGCCAGAATCATGGTGGGAGCGCGCGAGAAACGTACTTGAAAGAAACAGTGGTATAGGCGGATTCTTCGGTTCTCTTAAAGATACTGCAGTAAGCACGTATGAGCAGGTGAATAAATCTGGTGATGATGTAGCTAAACAACAAGCTGATCTTGCTAAGCAACAGGCTGAGCTCATTAAATCTCAGAACACTAAACTCAACAAATAAGAACATCTAAAGCATAGATTCAGGGCGATTAGTTATATACTATCGCCCTGAATATTTTTTTTGATCAATAGAACGATTGGAGTAAGCAATGCCATCGTGATCATTTTGATGGTAAATGAGACGAGCATCACTTGCCCAATGTTATCAATGATGCCATAGAGCCCCAATACACTAAAAAGAACCGTATCGATTGCTTGCGAAACGCTAATGCTGATCATGTTGCGCAGTAAAAGGCGTTTGCCTTCAAAGATTTGCTTAAGTTTGGCATAAAAGTAGGTATCAAAATACTGCACCATTAGATAAACCAGAATTGAGGTTGTGGTTAATCGAGGCATATAAGAAAGCAGGCTCTGATAATGAATTTGCGTGAAATCAAAAATGCTTGGCGCATAAAAGATATGAATTTGTGAAACTATCGTATAAAAAATTAACAGTGCAAAGCTTATCCAGATCGATTTTCGGGCTAATTCTTTGCCATAATACTCTTGAATCAAATTTAAGCTAAATACGCTACCTACAATATACATATCAGCTGCCGTGGCATTCAATCCCAAAAGAGTGATTTGTTTAATAACAAATAAATTAGCAAGAATTGCTTGCGCGCATAAAAATGCAACCAACGCATAATCGCCGATTGCTAGCATGATGAGAGTGGTTACTCCGATGCAAATCAAATGCAGCAAAAATAATAGTTCGTTCATGTAAGATTCTCACGTAATAATGGATATTCTTTAAATCCAATGATACGGCATTCAGGTTGTGGCACAATACCAAATTCTTTTTTTACCATCTCTTGCATGGTGCGCGCGAGATTAATAATATCACTGCTGGTTGCATTACCGCAATTCACGAGCATATTGGCATGTTGGTATGAGACAATCGCATCACCTACTTTGAGTTGGCCTTTTACGCCAATTTTATCCAGATAATAGGCGGCATAAATCATCTTTTTACCATTACTCATGAGAGTAACTTCATGATCTAAAAAATTTCTAAAGAAGCTGCCACAGGTGTTTTTGCGGGGATATCTGCTTTCGCGATGGCGAATAATTTCTATGCGCCGCCCTTGCGCAAATGCTGTTTCAATATCGGTTGCTTTTTTAAGTTTAAAGGTTGCATCAACTAAATAATATTCTTCCGCATGCAGCTTAGAATGATCATAGCCAAATTCAAACCATGATGGTTCAACGATTTGTAATTGGCCGGTTGCGCGATTAATAACCGTTGCTTGGGTAATAAATTGCGCAAGTAAAAATTGAAAGTAATGCAAATTTATATATACCGATCCGCCCACGGTGCCCGGGATTCCGCTAAATTCTTCTAGACCGATTATATTATTATCCAAGCAAAATAAAATAAGATCATGCATGCTAACACCGGCGCCGGCTTTTATAAAATATTCATTATTGTGAGCAATGAGTGTTGTCTCTTGTAATTGGGGACGAATCACTATTCCATCAAATCCCTCATCGCTAATTAAAATATTGGCACCTTGGCCCAAAATAAAAATAGGCAATTGCTGCGCTCCGGCAAATGCAAGTGCATCTTGAAATTCTTGTGCGGTTGTTGGCTCGCAGAAATAGCGCGCATTGCCGCCCGTGGCAAACCAATTTTTATCTTTCAAAGAAATGTTGGATACAATAAAAGCGGGACAGGGAGTAGAAGAATTCTGAATTTCTTGGTCTAGCATTTTTACTCAATTTACCTATTGCAAGCGTTGGGTTGATAATTTCTATGAGGATTAGGGCGTCTTGGCGCATTATGATTTATTATCAAATCATAGCAGTTTGCGCTGCAGGTGCTTGCATACTTCTGCAAACATTCATCGCATGAAATGTAATGAAGATTACATTTTGCCCGCAAACAATTATTGTACTCATCGCAGGGAGTCTTGCAAAGATAGCAGTGAGCTAGGATGTCATCAGTGACTTTTACTGCGGTGCGGCCATCAAAGACATAATTTTTACCACGGAAAAATCCATTAGGAAATTGCTCCACGTATCGATGAATGCCCCCCTTAATTTGATACACTTCTTGGGCGACACCTTTTGATTTTATGTAAGCAGAAGCGCGTTCACAGCGCACGCCGCCCGTGCAATACATGAGCACTTGCTTATCTTTTAGTTCATCAAGATTGCGATCCACGTATTCAGGAAATTGTCTAAAATAAGGGACATCAGGGCGTAACGCGCCAGGCATAGTTCCGATCGCAGATTCCACTGGATTACGGCAATCAATGATTACTAAATTTTCTGGCTTTTGAGCAATAAGGTCATGCGCTTGCGCGGGTTCCAAGTGAATGCCTCCTTGATCAGCGCGTAAGCTTTCTGGATCCATACCTAAGTTCACAATTTCATTTTTCACTACAATGCGCAAACGGGGAAAATGATCTTGGGTATTATGCGTTTCTTTAAAATCGATTTCGCCAAATAAAGGATGCGCAAGCATCTCTTGTTTATAAATTTCTAAATTTTCAGCACTGCCGCCCAAAGTACCATTGATTCCTTCGCGAGCGAGAATCACGCGACCTTTTAATCGCAAGCGTTCGCAAAGTTGTCTTTGCCATTTAATGGTAAAATGTGGATTTTCAATAAAAACATATTTATAAAAAAGTATGATGGAGTTCATAGAGTATCGATCTCTTGGATTGTTTTATTGCAAAGCTCAATTGCTCTCAAAAAAGCATCGCGATCATTTTTTACGGGTGAAAGATCTTTAGCTGCAGTTTCATGATTTTTATCCCATCCGGTGATTAAACCGTAAGCCCAAATATAAATTTGATCAATTTCATTTAACGTTGACAGCAATTCAAATTGTATACTTCGAAAAGGCCATTGCTTATTTGCGCGGGTAAACATTTGAAGATCAACCGGCGCCATTGCACAGTCTTCAGGGCTTAAGGTAGTTTTCGCTTTTTGCCGTACTTGCAGGCTTGCGGCGTGCAATAGTTGGCAGTAAGCAGGCATGCTTTTTAAGCGATCTAATAATGAACGCGGGTTCTGTAAATGATATTCTCTGAGATTTAAAGGCATATTCTGGGAATCACTTTGCCGGACAATCATTAACAGACGCGGATTAAGACTTTCTACGCGTGCAAGAGTGACCTTTGCTATTTCTTTTGATCTATCGGTCACTGGAAATTTATCAGGAATCATTGCAGATGATGAGCTAATAATCAAGCAGATGTTGAGCAAAATATATTTCATAGTTTCTCTCATACCTAATTTTCTAAAGCTAATTGTTTTATTTCTTTTTGGGTGTATGAATGCTGCAATTCGCCAACGGGATCAAAGATCCAACCATTGTCTTGAACTTCTTGCCAATTTTCATTAATGGAAGCGCTATTCGATTCTTCTGATTTAGAATCTGAATATTTTCGTGATTTTGAATCATAGTTTTTTATTAATTCTAAATCAATGTTGGCAAGCTTTACTTTTTCGCTCAATACAAAACAAACCGTTTTAAGAACAGCCCCATCTTGGAGACTTTGCTGCAACTTTTTATGCGCGAGCGTTTGAACATTCATGCTTTGCATTTGCATAATAGCTAAAATGCTTAAGCTTATTGTTAAGAATAACTTCATTACACATGATCCAATTTTCTTTTGAAAAAATACATTGCTACCACGCTAAACATACAAAAAAAGCCGAGCAAAGCAAAAATACATATTTTATACGAGATAAATTGATCAGAGCCAATCAGTGCAGAGCGCACTCCTTCGGTAAAATAGGTAAACGGATCAAGCAAGGCAAGATAGCCCAGAATAGGATAATGCTTACTTAATATTCCCCATGGAAGCCAAAGACCGCCTAATACTGCTAATGGCCAATTAAATCTGAGCCAAAATTGCCTGATACTGGTCGCTTTTTTAATTACGCAAAGGCCGAGCATAATATATGAAGCGGCATAAAATGATGCAGCAATTACTACCGCTATTAAGCCAAACCAATTACTTTGTAATGTTTCAAAATAGCTGGGCAAAATAATATAGGCGAGGGGAAAATAGGGAATTGAGATGAGGCTTGCAATAATAGCAGGGAATAAGATCATCTTAATAAATAAGAGGCGCGGAGAAACTATAGAGATCTGATAATCAACAAAGCGATCATGCTCTAAATCAAAAACAAATGATGCCATTAAGGTGTAGCATAATGAGATCATATTAATGGCGAATGTTCCTACGAGTAACACGATACTTGTTTTAGTATGCCCTGGTCCAAAATAAATTCCGGGTTGAATGTATCCAAATGTGACGATCGCAAGAATTGGGTATATCACCAGATAATTAATACCAAAACTTTGGATTCGTTTTCCAAAAATATAAAACTCATGGGCAAGGAGTTTAATAAGTAAACGGCAAGAATAAATAAATTGCATAAGGCACCTAAACCGGATCTAATCTTTTGTTAATGGCACGTGCCAGTAAATAACCAAGTACTGCACACGCGCTACTCACGGCAACGATGCAAATCAATAAAGGGATAAAATTTTCTTCTCCAAAAAGTGCTCCGCGCAATCCTTCATGAACATAGGTGAGCGGATTGAGCAAGAATAGATAGGCAATGGTTTTATTAAAGCCCAGCAATCCTTTCCAGGTGTAATATCCGCAGCCAAAAAAGAAGAGTGGCGTTAATCTTCGTGCCCAAACATTATCTAAAAACCAAGTGTATGCTGAGCTGAATGAGACATGCAAAAATAAGAGCGAATAAAATAATAGATTGAGCAGATACATGAATATCACCAGTATCCACGATGAAGGGTTAAAAGAGACAGTAGAAGAAAGAACAATACTGCCAAAAACAATAATAGGAAGCGTGATCATCATCAGCTCTATAATAAAAGAGAGTATAATTTGAATAAAGAGCCATTTTTTTGGCAAAGGCAATGCCAATTGATAGTTGATAAATTTAGCATGCTTCAGATCATTAGCATGCTTAAATGCAATGTTATAACCCGAAGAGAATACAATTTGAGTTATCATTCCAATAAAAAGGGGCCCGATCAAATAAGAAGGCATACCAAGAAGTGGCAAAAAGTAAGCGATGACTAAAATTTGCATTACTGCGATTACCCCGCCATCAATAATACGGGTTTTCAACTCGGAAAGTATAAATTTAACATCGCGCTGCACCAAGGAACCAAAGGTACGCAGATACAAAAGGTTATTCATGAGATTCCGCTTCTTGCGTTAAGGTCAAAAATATCTCCTCAAGAGATGCCATTTGATGGCGAGCTTTTAACTCTTGTACCGATTCAATCAGCTGTACTTTGCCTTTGTTTAAGAAGCAAACGCGATCAGAAAGCTGCTCAGCTTCATCAAGATAGTGCGTCGTTAAAATAACGGTGATTCCATTATTTTTAAGATCTTTGATAATTGTCCATAATTTGCGACGGATATCAGGATCCAAGCCAACGGTCGGTTCATCCAACAATACGATCTGAGGATTGTGCATGAGAGCACGGGCGATTAAAACGCGTTGCTTGGTACCCCCCGAAAGTTGATCAATATCAAATTCTGCGTATCGAGTCAGCTCCAGAAGCTCCATTAATTCAGTAGCGCGTCTTTGAATTTCAGCTTCGGGCAATAAGAAGTAACGGCCAGCAAAGATGAGGTTATCTCTCACGTTCAAAAACATATCAAGATTTTGCTTTTGAGGGCAAAATCCAAATGATCTGCGATAATGCATCAGATTTTTATAAATGGACACTCCATTGAAGAGTACGTCACCAGAGGTTGCTGGATGCAAGGTTGCGATAATAGAGGATAGGGTGGTTTTGCCTGCCCCGTTTACTCCTAAAAGGCCAAAAATCTCACCCTTATGAATATCAAGGCTCACCCCATCAAGGGCATTAACAATGCGAGAATCAGTTTTATATGTTTTTGATACGTTCTGTATCGAGAGAATAGTTTGCATGAGAAAAGCCTTTTAGAAAGGGGAAATATGCTAAAATTATAGCCTTTTTTGGCTCGAAAAACAAATGCTTTATTGCTTAATGGGGTATTAGTGTTATATTCACCCCAAATCCTATTGAGCAAAGAGGGTGTATGAATAAAATTTTGGTTCTTAGTATTTTAATAAATTCTGCGGCCGCAGCGATGTTGAGCCGCGATGCTGAGATTGATAAGCTGAGTCAGATCTATCGAAAAATAGAAGATATACGATTAAATTTATCAGGCAGATATAAAGAAAACACTGAAAGTGAAAAATTACCTAAAGATATTAAAGAATTTACTTCGAAAATTACCGAGCTATCATCTTATTATAAAACTGCAGGTCGAAAACGAGAAGCGTCCTTGTTGCTCTCTTTAGAATTGATGAAAGAAGAAGCTACTCAATTGTCTCAAGATTTTGCTCAACTTGGCCATACGCGTATGCTTACTCAGATGCCGACTAAATTGCTTCGGCTAACCTCGCTCGTTGGAGAAGCCCATGGCATGGTTCATGCACTTCAGCTCAACAAAAGCCATATTAGCGCAAAGAAATTGAAGTTAAACAGCATGAGGGCATCATTGTAAAACCGTACAATGTGCCGTGATATCCAAATAAATAGTGATTTTTTTTAAGATCCTCGGTATAAAATGATTACAATTTATATCATTATTAAGGATTTTATGAAAAACCATCTGCTTGCTTTTAGTATGTTAATTAATTCTTTTTCATTATCATTTTCGATGCTTACCCCTTTTGTTGCGCCTGATGTTGCGACCGAATCCAATAAAAAACGTAGACTTTTGCAAGCGGAACTAGAGAGAGGGAGCCAGATTCAGACTGATAGAAAGCTTGCAGAAATGATGCACGAATTACATATGATGAATACGAGTTTGGCTAGCGGGAACGTAGAAGCTTATCGGCAATTTCCATCACAAATAGATCAAATGATTTCTAGCGCTAATGAATTATGTGAAGAATATAGAAGTCAGGATCGATCTACGGAATTAAACTTGGTGGATGAGTTTTACTTACGAATGAGCAGACATGTAAAAGAAGGCGTTGAGGAATTTATCGGCGCTCACTTGGCAAGAGAAACTAAATTAACTCCTCATCAAAGATTAGCTGTTTTATGCCTGGAATTGGGCAATGCAGAAGCATTGCTTAGCGCAATCAAGGTAATGAAATGGACGGAACAAACGGATGAGCAACTTCCGGGTGAATTTCCATTTACTCCTTATTTAAGAGATTAGCTAAACGATGGTTAAAAAAAAGAAGATAGTAGTTTTCACCATTGGCCATTCCACGCGAACGATCGAAGATTTTATTAGCTTGCTGCGCGAATATGGCATTCAACAACTTATTGATATTCGCACAATTCCCAAATCGAGGCATAATCCTCAATTTAATCAAGCAGATTTGCGCAAATCGCTCAAAAATAAAAGAATCGGCTATCGGCATATGAAAGGGCTGGGCGGTTTGCGGCATGCAAAAAAAGATTCAATCAATATGGCCTGGCAAAATGCATCGTTCCGCGGTTATGCAGATTATATGCAAACTGAGCAATTTGAAGCAAATCTAGAAAAGTTGATTGGGTATGCTCAAAAAAAGCAGATTGCCATAATGTGCGCCGAGGCAGTTCCCTGGCGCTGCCATCGCTCATTGATCGGGGATGCATTACTTATTCGAGGCATTGAGGTAGAAAATATTATGAGCCATACCAAAGTTGAAAAGCACACGCTTACTCCTTGGGCAAAAAGGCGTGGCACCAAAGTTTGGTACCCTAAAGCGTAAATTGCACCATTTACGGTTTTGCCGTATCATTAAAAATCAATAGATATTTTTTTAATCTAAGGTGCGATTCCCATGAAACTTTCATTATCTTGGCTTTGTGATCACATTGATGCAGACTGGCGTAAAATAGACGTTCAAGCATTGGTGAACTTGTTTAATAAAACCACTGCTGAGATAGAAGGCTTTGATAAAGTTTCGCTGGATTTAAAAAAATTAGCTGCTGCAAAAATTAAAGAAGTCACCAGCAGCGCAATCGTGGTAGAAACTCCGGAATGGAAGCATACCATTGATATGCCAGTTCGCTCCGATGTTATGAAAAACCAAAGTTACTTGATTGCCAAAGAAGGTGACTCCTATCAATGGGCAAAATTAATCCATTTTGGTTCAGAAAAAGAAGGACTTTTGCCTGCATTCACGATCGCTGAAACTGATCTTAACGGTGATTGGAAAAAGAAGATTGAATCAGAAGATGTGATTTTGCATCTTGATAATAAATCAGTAAATCACAGGCCCGATATGTGGGGCCACCGTGGCGTAGCGCGGGAAGTTGCTGCTATGCTCAAGCTGCCATTTAAAGCACTTGATCATATGCTAATTCCTCATGAAATCGAAGAATCTAAAACGGGCACTTGCCTTAAAAAATTTGATTTCACCATTGAAGTGCAAAATTCCGATTCATGTAGAAGATTTTCAGGGCTCTATTTTAATCAAATTGATTCAGATCCCTGTGATTTGCACCTAGCGGCACGACTTGCGCGAGTGGACAGCCGCCCGATCAACACAATCGTTGATGCCACCAATTACGTGATGCTGGATATTGGCCAACCCCTGCATGCCTTTGATGCTCAAAAATTAAGTAAGCCCACAATTGTAGTGCGCAATGCAAAAAATAAAGAGACAATCACGTTGCTTGATGGGCAGACTGTGGAACTCTCGGGTGATGATTGCGTGATTACCGATGGCCAAAAGCCAGTGGCGCTTGCAGGGATCATGGGAAGTAATAATTCTGGAATTGAGGCTAAAGCGACTCCTGCACAATTGTTCCTTGAATCGGCCAATTTTAATCCAAGCACGATTCGCAAAACTGCCGGACGAGTGAAAAAGCGTACCGAGGCATCTGCGCGATTTGAAAAGGATCTTGATCTCAATCAAATAGTGTTGGGAATCAAGCGCTTTTTAAAGGTGATTGATGATGCCAATATTGCCTGGAAAGCGGCAGATCCAATCATGGTAATTGGCAAAGAAGCAGAGCAAAAGCAATTAGAAGTTTCTCATGATTATATTCAAAAGCTATTGGGCGTTACCATCGATCCAAAATTTGTGATTCAAACGCTTGAAAAACTTGAATTTGCCGTGAGCGAAAAAAATGGTATCTATCATATAATTGTTCCTTCATTTAGAGCCACCAAAGATATCAATATCAAGCAAGATATCGTGGAAGAGATTGGCAGATTTTATGGTTATGAGACCATCACGGAAGTCTTCCCCCTGCGCGAAACCAAACCATTCGATCTTACTCCGGTAACCAGAAAACGAAAAATAAAAGAGCTTCTTGCCTATTCCCTTTCAATGCATGAAGTGTACACGTATGCTTTCTTTGATGAATCATTCTTGCAAACCATCAACTGGCAACCGCAAAAAACATTGCGTGTGCAAGAAGCCGTTTCAGAAAACTGGCAACGTTTAGTTACCAGTTTAGTGCCGAATTTACTCAAAGTTGTGCAAGCTCATGCAAGTGAACTTGATCAAATGAATTTCTTTGATTGGGCGCGCATTTGGCCTGAACATACAGCGCTGGAAGAAAAGACATCGTTGGCTGGAATTTTTGTAAATCAAAAGAAGCCTGTTGATTTTTATGACTGCAAAGCACAATTAAACAAAATAGCATGCGTATTAGGCGTTACTTTTGAATGGATCAAAGCTGATGAAAGCAAACTTGAACAATGGTATTTGCCATATCAAACCGCATATCTCCTGTGCGATGGGCAAGTAATCGGAGTTGCAGGAAAAGTGAATCCGGCATTCTTCAATAAAGTGGCAACCGGTGATGCATTTATTTTTGAACTTGATGGAGAGTTCTTACTCAATCATGCAATTGCGGTTAAACGTTTTACACCTGCTTATAAATATCCAAGCATTGTGCGCGATGTGAGCATGCTTATTTCTGTTTCTACTACCGTGCAATCATTGCGCGATGCATTAAAGAAAATTGATGCAAAAATTACGCATGTTGACTTGCTCGATTTCTTTGAGAAAGCAGAATGGAAAGATCAAAAATCGCTCACCTTTAGAATTACAATGGTGGATCCTGCTGCTACGATGACTACTGCGCAAGCTGATGCGATTATGGGCAATGTAAATGAATATTTACAAAAACAAGGAGCGGTAATTCGATGATCAAAAAAAATAATCTCAACTTCTACATCTTAATAGCTCTCATGGTGATCATTGCCGATAGGCTCACTAAAGCGTGCGCTTTGCGCTTAACGAGCGATCGCATTATCAATGAGTTTCTCTCGTATAGCCTTTCATTTAATCGTGGCATTAACTGGGGATTTTTTAATTCAACGAATCCGACCATCTTTACGATTATAAATATTGTTATCGCAGCTGTACTGATTGCTTTGATTGGATACACCTATTTTTGCTGGAAATTAAAACAACCTATTTTAGGATATGTTTTAATTCTTGCAGGTGGTTTCTCAAACTATTTTGATCGCATATTCCATGGTGGGGTGATCGATTTTATAGTTCTTTCTTGGGGCAATTGGCAATGGCCAGCATTTAATATTGCCGATGCAGCAATTTGCTGTGGTATTGGATTAATTGCATTGCAAATGTACCGAGACCGGTTTTAATTCGCCAAACTGCCGAACTTGATGTTCAGCCGTTAAAATTAATTGATGTGCAAATTTAACGAGTGGATCATTAATGTGTGCTATTGAGTGGCCTGCTGGTAACTTTTTGTCGAGCAGCAAATCAATAATGTATTCATCTCCATCAGCATGATCGCTGTGATTAGTTTTTAAATCATACTTATGTTCAGTATTATCGTGGTATTTTATAAGCATATTACTTCCGATAATATCAATCAAAACGGTGCCGTTTTCAAATTCAAAAATTTGGCCACGCTCTGTTTTGGTTCGAAACTCTCCCATTGAGACTTCTAAATCAAAAGAAAATGAGTTGCCGGTCTTGGTATCAATAATCGCATAAATCTTTTGATAGTCAGGAATTAAATCTGTTTGCTTAAAATTGTCATCATCAGGATATTTCTCTAAAATATGATCAAATGATAGGGGCCATTCGATTTTGTTTTGTCCATTTCTAACAAAGTTAAACGGTTGCCATGATCTATCTTTGTAAGACGTGAAAAGGTCAGGATTATTTAATGCAAAATCAATTAATTCTTTCTTTCGCGATTTAATAAAGAAGTGGTGTGCTTTATGAGAATTTAACTGCGCTTTGGTTGGTTGAATGTTAATTGCATTGAGAAAATACAGGGCCAAGTCCATATCATGCACTACCTTTTCTAACATAAATCCCCCAGATTGACTTATTGAACGTCGCCAGCCTCCCATAATAAAGGAAGTTAATGCGTGTCTAAAATTTAAATATTCCCAAACTTTAACGGCTTTGAGCTCTCCCAGTGAATTTTTATGCGATTGCAATTGGTGTGCAACAATTTCCGCCATTGAAGAATAACGAAGTGTTAAACCGACAATAATGGGTTGATTAGTAATAGTATCAAAATTGAATTGATTAAATTCTTCTAAGGTTATAAAAAGTGGCTTTTCGATAAATATTTTTTTAGCATTACTCACTTTAAGTATGGTATTCAATTGCCAAAAATGGTCATAATTAGCTGAAGCGATAAGGAGGAGATCTAAATCTGCATGGGAGTAGCATAATTTTTCTAAATCTTCTTTATTATTTTGGTAAACTGCTGTTTCAGAAAATGCAGTTTTAAAAGAAGTTAATAGCGCATCTTTTTTTTGATCAGCAATCCTTTTGCCAAATGTAGCAATACATTTGTGAGCATTTTCATCACAAATTGCAACAACCTGAACATCATTCGCGCGGTTTAAGCATTCACCCAAAAGCCATTGAGCACGGTTTCCAAATCCAACAATAGCAATTTTAAGAGGTTGAGCCGCGATGGAGAATGTTAAATAACCCAAGACAATAATGATATAATAACGAGTGAGCATATATTTCTCTTATAAGGTTAACAGCTTAAGAAATTATATTGATAACATGGCATTTAATCGACACAAAAGAAAGTTCTTTACTTATTTCTCTCAAATGGATTTATTGTTACCATATGCATCAAGAATTATTATCCTTCCTTCACAAAAAAATTCTCGCATTTTAATCTAAGCAAAGAAGCAATAACTATAATTAAATGTTTCTGTTTGTCATGATGCGCCGCTTTTTATTGTATTAGTGCGGTATCCAGGTTGCCTGATTTGTGTTTTTTGTTTGTGTGTGTATTCTAAAAAAATAGATTTCACATTAACATTTAACAATATAAGGATTTATTCATGAAATCTTTCAACAAATTATTTGCAGCTTCTTTGGCGTTGCTTATCTGCGTGCCAGCGATGGGAATGCAGTCAGTTTCAAATTCATCATTGGTTAAAGCAGCAAATGACCATCCTATTTATGCTGCAGGTATTTTTACCGGCGCAGCACTTGGTATTGGCGCAGCGTATTTGTATCGTCAAGGTAAACTAAGCTCAACAGTAAAGGCAGTAAAAGATGCGTCTCAAAGCGAACCAGCAAAAACAATTCAAGCGTATGCGGTTGGATTAGCAGCTCCTATTGCAACAAGTGCGACACTCAATTATGTAGTGGATGCCAGTGGTTCATACAAACCATATGCTTCGATTGTTGCTATTCCTGCTTGGTTTGTTCTGACCAGTAAGAGTTTAAGTTGGTATGCAAAAGCAATGCAACTTGATTCTAAAGAACCTCAACTGTCACGTCAAAGTAGAAATAATATTGATTCTGATGAGTCTGAGCAGCCACAACAGTCACGAAAAAATAGAAGGCATATGGGAAATGCCGCAATGCTTTCGGGCTTTGCGTATGCGGTTAATGGATTTTCACCGTTAAAACAATTTCCAGGAATTATGACTTTTATTAGAAAAGCGATTAGCAATTAATTAAAGTATAAAAGCTCCTCTTGCGAATATACAAGAGGAGTTTTTTCAAGTAATCGTTTAAAATTTCATGCATCAATCAATCATCAAAGCAGTTTCTCGTGTTTTTAATGTAGGCATGGATCATCTGATCGCCCCGCCATTTTGCGCCTATTGCAAAGATTTTTTAGATAAGCGAGAGATTTTTTGCATCGATTGTTATGAAAAAATTGATCCTATCGTCTCTGTTGCAGTTCCCATCACGCCCTCTAAATCAATGGCCGTTTTGGCCATATCAGATTATGAAGAGCCACTCAAATCATTAATTCTTGCCAAATCATGGAATGATATTATTGCCAGCAATCAGCTTGGGCAACTTGCCTGGCGGATGACTTACTTTAAGCATATGCCGTGCGATTATTTAGTGCCAGTTCCGCTGCATTGGATGCGCTATGCCAAGCGGGGATATAATCAAGCGGAAGAGATTGCAAAAATACTTGCAAGCAATCGCAATGTGCCCGTCGCAAACATTTTAAAGCGCGTAAAAAATACGCCGTTTCAATCTTCACTTGCGCATGATAAGAGAATGGGCAACGTAAAAGAAGCATTCCAATTAAAAAATATTGATCCTAAACTATACGAAAATAAACATATAGTACTCATTGATGATCTGATGACTACTGGATCAACCTTAGTGTATTGTGCCAAAGCACTTTTGCCATTAAAACCAGCATCAATTACGGCTGTGGTTATTGCGAGAGTTTGCTAAGATTTTTTCCTCAGAGGATCCGGCGGTAATGGTCTACTTGTGCGATCCGCCGCACTATCGTTACTTGTATTGTTAGTATCCTCAGTTGCTTTTGAACTGTCCGATGGTGGAGGATTATATGGGGGGTTTTGTGGTGGAATGAGCGCATGATTATTGTTTTTTTCTTCTAAAGGTTGTTTTTCAAGTAATTGCGTAATAAGTAGGGAAAGTTCATTGAGTACTTTATTTGCCTCGCGCACTTCTGCAAGACTAACTGAGAGGCTCAAAAGTTTGCTTTCTTCAATGGTAAGAATACTTCTTTGCTCTTCAGTTAGTGATTGTAATTTTTCTTTATTCTTTCCATCATCAAGTTTTTTTCTTAAGAAGTTAATTAATGCATGTGCTTCATTTCTTTTTTCAATGAATTCTTTCTGTTCTTTCTCCTTGATAATTCTGCGTTTTTCTTGTTCTTCATTATTGATCCTTACTTTATCCAAATAGCCTGCAATGATGGCTTTAAGTATCGGAGAATAATAACTAGCAATACTCTCCCTCATTTTTTTATTGTCCTGATTATTTGGATTTAGTTTAAAAAGCGTATTAGTGTCATTTGCTAATATTGCATCTTGCACTAAATTAATTAATTCAATTTCCAAGTTGGCTGCACCATTAATGACGTCGACATGAAAAGCCAAATCTGGATTTAGACGCCATTCTGAAGTGTGATGGGGGTGACAGGGATGAAAATGAAGTGTTGCCATCGCAGTTATTTGCGATGTTTCATTTAATACGCTGTTGATTCTTTTTTCGTGAGTACTTGTCAAATAGTCCCATGTATTAGCTAGAATACCGTGATTAGCCACCTCTTTTTTTACTGTTTCTTGGGAAGGAAAATTATTTTCATCGGGAAAAGTAATATTTTCTATAGGAAAAAATTTTGTATCCCCATTAGCTAATGCTGTTGGCGATGGGCTAACTTTTCTCACGCCTTGACTTAATTTTGCAAGACGAGCCTGACCTGCTTCAATGTGTGTTTCATAATATCCATCGATGATTGCAAGTAAATTAGGTGAAAAGTAAGATGATTCTGTGTTTTGTGCTGTTTTTAATCTTTCGATTTTGTGAGATTTTCTTGCTACAATAGATTTGCGTGCAACTTCTAAGGCTTTTTTTTGACGCGTTAAGGCGCTTACTACATCTTCATGGCATTTTTTATCACCTGAAAATTGTTGATATTGAGGATGTGCTGGATCATATTTTTCCATTATCATGCGAACTTCAGGAGCTTTATTATCAGTAAAAAAATTTAGAGGCCGAAATTCTTTATCAACCCAGTGAATTCCTCTTTCTATCCATCCCCTTTGTGGCGTATTTTCCATTCCAAATGAAGTGCTGAAAAAAATCACGCAAGAAAACAAATTTAAGCTGAGGTTGCGCATACTGATTACCTTTATTTTTGATGTAACTGGCATCAGTGTAAGCAACTGTCTCCTGGAAATCAATGAATTTTTACTTTGAATATTCAAGCAAAAATCTCTGTGATCCGCTTGATAGGCCGCTCCTTTTCAGGTATATCTAAAGGAATCAAGTAAAAATGTTTAACTTCATTATTTGCATAAAAGGACATGCTATGAAGAATTTTTCATCTAAAATGAGCTGCGCGCTTTTGGTGAGTTCATTATTGATTTTACCCGGATGCTGGTTAAAAGATAAATTGGGACTCAAAAAAGGCTCATCATCTTCAGCCGTAGCTGCTGATGATAATACGCAAGTTATTGCAACACTTGATGGCAAACCGTTGATGACCGCGGGTGAATTTGAAAAGCAATTTAAAAACTTTATTGAAAAGCATCCGTATGGCGCGATGTTTGCTCAGATGGAAGGCGTTGATCGCAAGATATTTGATGGTTTAGTTGGCCAAAAAGTTATGACTCGTTGGGTTGAAGAACAAGGCATTCAAGATTCACCTGAATATAAAGAATACTTGGATCAATTGGTGCAAATGCTTAATGCGCGTTTCTTCCAAATGAAACACCCCGTAACTGTTGGTGATGCTGAAATTAAGGCGTTCTACGATCAAAATAAAGAAAATATGCCAGAAGCAGTATTATCTCGCGGCGGCGTGAATGCAAGTGGTGTACAATTTGCAAAAGCAGCTGATGCAAAAGCATTCGTAGAAAAAGCAAAAGGTAAAGCGCTTGATAAAGCAGCTAAAGAAGCAAGCCTCGGCGATAAATTCCGTGACTTTAAATTAGTAAATGCCGCAAGCATTGGCGTTGATTCAGGATTGCGCGATAAGATTGTAGTGATCAAGAAGTTCCCTACCGTGGAAGTATTCAAAGCAACTGATGGCACTTTCTGGGTGGTTTCTGCAACCAGCAAAGAAGAGCAAAAATATCGCGGCTATGAAGAATTAAAGCCGGCGATTGAGCAACGTCTCACCGCTCAAAAACAAGAACAAGCGATGGAAAAAGCACTCGAGCAACTTAAAAAAGACTACAACGTAAAAGTAGTTGAAGAGTACTTTGTTAAAAAGTCTCCTGCTGGCGCAGTAGAAAACGCTGAACAATTAGAAATGGTTATGCCTGAAGCGCAAGAAAATGCGCATGCTAAACCTGCAGCATCTCCTGCTAAAGCTGCCTAGTAGCATAAATCTATAATCTGCTATAATGAAGGGAGTCGAAAGACTCCCTTTTTTAATTGGGTTTTAATGTTTAAGAGTATTGAGAGAGTTTTTTAAGGCCGTTCGTGGTGAGGAGCGATGCTTGCATCGAGTCTCGAATCCATACGGCCGTTTGATTTATATGATTCAAATTGATTATTATATGGTTCGAGACGAACTCTTACGAGTTCTCCTCACCACGAACGGAAGAAGGATGCGGACTCATGAGTAATTTGAGAATTTTAATCGGGACATTATTCTTAATCGTTCCTCTGATCGAGGCCGATACTAAAGTTGCTCCAAAAAAACCATTGGTTTTTGTTGATGGTATTAAAGCGGTAATTCGCGGTTCAGAAGGCACTGATCTTATTATGGCCTCAGAATTGCAACGCTTCAAGCTTGATGGTACGCCTAATGATTTAGAAGAGATGATCACCAATTATGCATTATTCAATGAAGCAAAAAAATATCGCTTGATGCCCACCACTGAAGAGATCGATAAGCAATGGATGATGATGGCTCAATCAAATCGTAAAACTCCCAAAGAGCTTGATACGATGGTGATGTCTGCGGGATTCTTGCCGCAAGAAGCGCGTAATGAATTTGCGCAAATGAATGCAATTAACTCACTGGTTAGTTTTAAAGTAACCGGTAATTTGATTGTGCCTGAATCAGATGTGATCGCGTATTATGATCAACATCCAGAATTGGAACCAGCAAGCTTTTATGTGGAATATGCATTTATGCCCTTTACTTTTACCAAAACAAAAGATGAACAATTAATGCAATGGCAATCAGTTGCGCGTAAAAAGGATCCACAGCATATGCTTAAATGGCAAGATCCATTTTGGATTACCGAGAATGAGTTAGCCTTAGACAAAAGGTTTATAACGCAATTGGGCATCGGCGAAATTTCGCAACCGGTGCAAACCTCTCAAGGGTTTGAGTTTTTTAGATTAGCGAGCAAAAAAGAAGAACGTCTAAAACCGCTTGATGAGCGATACGGCCAAATTGTGAATATTTTGCGCAAACCTAAATTTACTGAACTGATGGAAAGCTTTCAGAAAGGGGCTCGTGATAGTGTTTCAGTAATTTACTTTGATTTGCCTATTCAAATATAATAACATTTTTCTACGACGGTAAATGTTAACCGCTCGTCCTGACCCTTCGACTTCGCTCAGGGGTAAACGGCCGCCTGGCCGCCGAAGCCTCGGCGAAGGCTGGCTCGAAGGGTGCGAGCTTTAAAAAAAAGGGAGCATAGAATGAGAGTTACTTTAAATAAAAAAGCTTTTGAATTTGCAAAAGAGATGATTCATCAAGGAAAATTTGATGATAAGCATGGCAGAGGCGAATCTGCGCAAGTGAAGCCAACTGATGCACAAGAGCAAGCATACATCAAATCATTTGGATGGGATCAATTTAGCAAGTGGTATTTAGGTGCGCACTTAGATAGACCTGAAAATACTCGCAATCGCTATGAATTTCCTATGGGAGATTTTCAAACAATTCATCGTGCCGATTTATTAGACATTCAAAAAAGAGCGCACGAGCATAATTTTGATGATATTGCTAATGGCGCCAAAGAGCTGGTTGATCTCATAGACAAAAAGACTAGAAAATAAGTACTTTTCAAAAAAATAAGACCGTATGGTTCGATACGCTCACTTCGTGAGCACTCACCACGAACGGTCTTAACATAAATTGTCTCCTACAGTCTCGTTCGTCCCGATGGAGTGCCCTTCGACAAGCTCAGGATGAACTCCGCGAGTAGCCTGTCCGCCGAAGCTTGCCAAGCCCGAAGACCTGGATCAGCGTAGGCTGGGAGGGATACGAACGATTTTAAGAAATGTCTCACGAGGCTTGACTCGTATCAATAAATAATCATATAAAGCGCCATCAAGCCCATAATAATATCTTCAGCAAGGGTTACATACGTCATTGGAATTTTAAATACTGCGCCCAAACATGCGCAGATAATCTCTTTGCCTTTAGCAAGTTCTATGGCAACCCCAACACTACCAATAATCATGAGCGCTAAGGTGATCCAATTTGCCAGGCGAACCTGGAGTCGGAATAGGTAGCAAAACCCTAATGCTAATTCTATAAATGGATAAACATAGGCATACCAACTGATGTGCTTTGCGATGATATCATATTCCTGATAGGCCATTGCAAAGCCAGCAAGATTAAAAATTTTAAATAAGCCAAAGACAATAAAAAATCCTGCCATAAAATCGAGCATTGCATTGGTGAGATTGAATCCTGAATAGAGTTGGCGCGCGAGTGTAAAGACAAGAATAATGGAAATAATAGTAATTAAAGGTAAGAAATTCTTGAATGTATATTGATCGTTCATATAAAGTTCTTTTTTATGAATTAAGTTATTAGATATATTTACGAGCTCATTATTCAAAATGGCCTGTAATCAACGCTGTCTAATTTCTTTGCAAGCAATTTAATAAATACGAGATTCACATTTGCTTGCTTTAAAATAGCATCGCGAGGTAATGCCTTTTTTTGTGCCAAATTTTGATCACTTTCTTTGACCAGTTCTCGCGCCAAATCTCGTGCAGCTTTAGCACTTCCCAGAATTATAGGAAAATTAGCAGCTAGAAAAGATTGAAGTTGTTTGTCTGATTCGACACTTTCTCGAATTACAACGCCTCTATTGAGAGCTTGCCGGGGTTTCGTTAAAAGAAAAAGTGCATTTACGCATTTATCAGTTGAATTTTTATCATGCCAGAATGATTCAATTGACCCTGTAACTTCCGTGAACCTTTTTAAGGTTGTCTCGGAAATACCCGTCGTTTTTTCGAATCCTAAAGTAAGCTTTAAGGGTATAGATTGCTTACTTTCATCAGTATCTCTAGGATTAAAATCATCGTCTTGTTGCATTGAATAGATTGCGGGAACTAATAAAAACGAAATAAGTGATAAAAACAATAAGTTATTTTTCATAAAAACCCTTCTTTTAAATACTAATTCTGAAGCTAACACAGCCTAGGGTTAATGCATATAGTTTAAATTATTGCCGTATAATAAAAAATGTTGGCAAGCTAGTACTAGTTTTAACGCTCTAATCCTTCGACAAGCTCAGGACGAGCGGGAAAAAGTAAGAGAATTTAATCCGCTCGTGGTGAGCCTGTCGAACCCTTCGAGCGGTATAGAGGAGACTCGTATGTTAACGTCAATTTTAGTTCTCGCGGCAATTGGTTTTTGCATTTCGATATACACCTATTTGCTTGAACTCAAAGTAAAAGCGCAACCAGATTATAAACCAGCGTGCGATCTTTCTGATCGAGTTTCATGCACCAAGCCAATGAAGAGTGAATACTCATCTATTTTTTATTTTTCAAATGCAGTGGTGGGCGCAGCATACTATCTTATGATAATTGCATTGGCACTTTTACAAATGCATTCACTCTTGCTCTTTTCAACTGCCGTTGGTTGCTTAGTTTCTGCAGTATTAGCATATTTACTTTACTTCAAAATTAAATCGTTGTGCCTTTTATGTACGGCGCTTTATATCGTAAATATTCTCTTATTGATTTTAGCAATTCGTTACCGTTGAGCTTATTATGCTAAAAACAAATAGAAAATCTGAATATCCTGTTTTAGAAATAATATTAAGCCGCTGGTCGGCCCGTGCATTTTCAAATGAACCAGTTTCTGAAACTGAATTGATGACCCTTTTTGATGCTGCTCGATGGGCCCAAAACTCATTTAATAATCAGCCTTGGCGTTATATTTATGCACGCAAAGATTCATCATCTTGGCCAAAATTTTTAAATTTATTAGTTCCAGCAAATCAACTTTGGGCTCAGCATGCGCAAGTGCTTATTTGTGTTGTTTCAAAAAACAGTTTTGATTATGATAGTCGGCCAAGCATTACGCATAGTTTTGATACGGGAGCTTCTGCGCAGCTCATGGCGTTGCAAGCTGCGAGCATGAATATTGTTTGCCATGGCATGGAAGGCTTTGATTATGATCGCGCGCGCTTAGAACTTCATATTCCAGAAGATTATACGGTAGAAGCGATGTTTGCGATTGGTAAATTGGGTAAAAAAGAAGATCTACCTGAAAAGTTGCAGAAAGGTGAAACTCCTTCGCAAAGAAAGCCAATCCAAGAAGTGATCGCAGAAGGAGAATTTAAATTTTGAAAACTCAAAAAATAGTTTTAATTTTATGGTTATTTTGTTGCGTGCAACAAATAAATGCCTATACGCTTCCTCAATTAGGTTTAGGCACCAGCACTTTCCTTGATGGCGGTCCTTTGCGCCAAATTCCGGGATGGTATCATCAGAATTTTTTACAAGTTTACCATTCTAATAAGTTTGTTGATGAGAATGGAAAGCGGCTACCGGGGATTGTTAATCCCAATTTAAATGCGATCACTACCGCAATTCAATTTATCTATCTTTCTACTAATAAGTTTTTAGGTGGTAACCTCGGTTGTGATGTCACGTTGCCGATTGTTTTGCATTCAGGTATAGAACGACATGTGCCGCTGTTTAAAAGTTCCGGAGCTGGATGGGGCGATCTGGTGATGGGTGCTTTTATTCAGTGGGATGCCATTATGCATGGCGATAGGCCCATATTTATTCATAGAGTAGAGTTTGTTGCAGCATTTCCTACCGGTAAAAATAAATTGCTCACTAAAACGATTAATCCGGGAAGCCGCATATTTTTTATGGATCCGTATTGGGCAGCAACGCTTTATTTCACTCCTCGATTTTCAGCATCCTGGCGTTTGCACTATTTATGGTGCGGCAAAAATCCAAGAACGGGCATTAGACCTGGGCAAGCAATTCACTTTAACTATGGCATCGATTATGCTTTTACACCCAAATTCTATTTTGGTATTGCCGGATATTATTTGCGACAACTCACTGCCAGCACGTTGAATGGTGTTAAAATTCCCGATAGCAGAGAACAAGTATTTGGCATCGGTCCGGGAGCATTATGGGTGTTGGGGCGTAGACTTGATTTTGAAGCCTTTGCTAATATTTTCTATGAAGTGGCGGTGCGCAACCGCCCGCAGGGAATTAGAGCGATCTTTAGAGTATTGCGCCATTTTTGACAACCAATATATTTGTTTTAAACTTTAAGTAGATAGACAAAATAAAAAAGGCATGCGCATGAAATTAAAATTATCCTTACTTCTTACTGTCCTTATCTTTCAAAATAGTTTTGCAAACCATTATCCCTTAAGCTCAGAATCCAAGCAGCGTATTGCCATTGTAGCAGCAATAGGGGGAACCATCGGTGGTGGCTTGGGTTATGCAATGTATTTGGATGAGCATAAGCATGATGCTATAACGATATCCGAAGATAAAAGTGTGTGGCAAAAAATCAAAGATTTCCCGTGGGCGCATGTATTAATCCCCGCAACATTAGCCGCCGCTACTTCTGGATTAATCACCTACTATTTTTTCACCCCAGAAAAGACTCAAGAATGGTGCGAAAATACGTTAATGGATTATGATTATGAGCTTGGAAACATTCAAGCGAGCGATATTCAGCAACTCAAGGCAGGACGCTATAGCACTCGATTTCCGACGCTCAGAACTTTTAATCGTCTTGAATATTTAAAATATAAACTTCAAATGATTCGCCAATATTTGGTTAAAGTTTTAAATTCTGGAATCGAACCGTTGGTGCGCGCAGCGCAAGCGTGTATGCAAAAAATAGATAGCTATGAAAAAATGCTCAGCAATAAGATAACGGCATTAATTCAAGATCCGTCCTACTCTATTGAATTACGCATTGACGCAACTGAAAAACTTATTCAAGCGCAAGCTCAAATGGCCAACGCCGCGATGACACAAGCGAGTGCAGCAATGATTGAGGCTACCAGGCCGCGCCCCGTTATTATTGGGGTTCATCATCGCCCACCATTCCGATTATAATCATTATTCGTTTGGTGTATTTTCTTTTTGCGACTCTTCAAAAAGAATCATGGCTTTCTCGATCAACTGGTCCTTTTTATCTTTCAGATCAGGCTTTGATAAAAAGTAGGTGCCCAGTAAGGTTGGAAGATCCATATCAACCTTCATCGATGCACGCCGATCGCGCGTATAAGGCTTGCGAACCGGAATAATACCCACTAAATACATTGCATCCGCGCAGGCGCGTTCGATTGCTTTAATATCAACCGCATCTTTGCGGCCCTGGGGGATATGGTAAACAATTTTTATCACGGCATCTTTAATTGTATGCTGTTCTAGTTGCGAAAGAATCTGCTGCGTTTGATCAATGCCGGCCTCTAAATACACTTCTAGTTGAATAAAAGGGCGCGTTGGCGTCTTAATAAATTCGTGAGATGTTTTGCCTTTACTTTCAATAGTAACTAAACAAAATCCTTTATCCTCTTTGCGTTCGCCAAAATCTACTCGTTCAATAGATCCGGAATAAATAATTGCCGGATATCCATTGGGATTTAGATTTTGATAGCGGTGCAAATGCCCGAGCGCTACATAATCAAACGGAGCAATTGCCAATTGTGAGGGCAAAAATGTAGGATCATTGCCATAAATTGCGCGCTTTTCTGAACCTGAAAATATTCCGGATGCCACGGTGAGATGCCCGGCAAGAACTGCTGGAACATTTGGATCTATTTTTTTCGCACAATCGGTAATAATTGCCGCAACCGCATCAGCAATATATTGGGTGATCTCAATACCGGTTTTATACAAATGTTGATTACTCATGGTGATGGTATTGCGGGTGGGCCATGGGATGCCCACGATATTGATCAATCCACTTTTTGTTTTAAGCGGTAAAATGGTGGGTTTTGAAATCACATGAAATCCATCAAGCGGCAGATCTTGAAAGATATCAAGGCTGTTTGCCTTGCCAAAACTCAAAGGATTATCATGATTGCCGACTACAATAACCACCGGAATCTTTGCTTTGAATAAACGCATTAAACAATTGAAGAGTAACTTCTGTTGCGTGGGGCTTGGATGCGCCGTTTTATACGCATCTCCGCTGAATAAAAAGAAATCAACGTTATGCCCAATGGCATGATCGATGCAGAAATTGAACGCTTTTTGAAAATCAAGCAGGCGCGTATGGATGCCCGTTTGAGCATCCGTGCGGCCATAATTTTCCATTCCAAAATGTATATCTGCGGTGTGAATAAACTTTATCATAATGTTCTCTGATGAATTATTTTTTTAAACCTCTCTACTCGGCTCCTTGCGGAGCCTCCATCGAGGCGAACGGGAGAGGCGGTGTTCGCGTCTCTCTCAAGCGGAGCCCGTCGCGAGCCTGACCGCCGTCCTTCGAGATGCAGCTAACGCTGCTCCTCAGGATGAGCGGAAGGGCGCGTTTACTCCCGAGCAAAGTCGAGGGACTTGGCGTAGGCTGGTTCCAGAAATGTTTTCTTAAGCGAAGCTTAACTAGGTTCCGAATCTTGTGTTTTATGTGCACCAATAAATGAATGCGAAGTATGTGCGCCGGTTTCCGGATTTTTCATATGGCGAAGCTGATGTGCATATTCTTCTTTATTCACTTGGCGTGCGCGTGAAATCGCAAGAGCAGCTGCAGGAACATTTTCACTAATCACTGAGCCGGCCGCCGTATACGCATCACGCTCAACGATAACGGGCGCAATCAATGTATTGTTACTGCCAATAAATGCATTATCCTGAATTACCGTTTGATGTTTAGTTAATCCATTATAATTGCAGGTGATAGTGCCAGCGCCGATATTAACATTGGAACCAATTTGCGCATCGCCCAAATACGCTAGATGCTTAGCTTTAGTCCCTTTGCCAATGGTGCTCTTTTTTACTTCCACGAAATTGCCTAAGATCACTTGATCGCCCACTTGCGAATGTTCTTTAATATGAGCAAATGGCCCAATTTCGCACAGAGATCCAATTGAGGAATCTTTAATAATGCAATGAGGTAGGATATCGCATCCATCTCCCAAATGGCTTGATTCAATCGAAGAAAATTCTTGAATGCGGCAATTTTTGCCGAGCGTGCTTCCTTTCAAAAGATGCACGCCGCACCCGATATAGCTACCCGATCCAATAGTAACATCAAGGTCCAAATGTACGCTTTGCGCAGAGGAGAAATGTACTCCTTTTTCCATCCAATATTTTATCAATTCACCTTTTTTCACCTGCTCAGCAGCCCACAACTCTTGTAATAAATTAATACCACGGATTCTATCAAAGGGAGCTGTGGTAGTGGTTACGGTTCGTTTTTGATCACTGGCAATTTTAACTAAATCGGTGATATACAATTCCTGAGTGTTTTCATTTTGTGAAATATTTTTAATGCATTGTTGCAAGAATTCTTTGCGAACAATATAAATTCCGGCGTTGATGCAACAATGCTCGTTAACATCCCCATCAAAATCTCGCGCTTCAATAATGCGAATCGAATTTTCACTTTTAACCACGCGACCATAACCGCCAATAGCAAGGTCAGCATTGTGGGCCGTCACAAAACTAATATCAGCATGAGTGGCTAAATGTTTTTCATAGAGATTTTCAATGATTTGGGGGGTAACCAGCGGCACATCGCCGTTCATAATAAGAATATGTTCGCGGTCCCATATCGATTGCGTGCACATAAGTGCATGCCCGGTGCCCCGCTGCTCTTCTTGTACCACAAATTGAATAGCGTTGTGATGATGACGTGAAATAGTTTCTTTAATGGCATCTTTTTGATAACCAATTACTACCGTGATTGGTATGCTTAATTGTTCTAATAGGCGGGTGGTATACAATATCATTTCTTGGCCACAAATTTTTTCTAATAGCTTAGTTCTTCCAGTATTAAAACGGGTTGACCGGCCGGCGGCAAGAATAATCGCTTGTGCTTTATTGGAAAACATAAATCCCCTTAGTTCGAAAATGGTAATGCACTGATGGCGGTGAAGGCAGAAAAATTCTACCACATCCTCTGGCTAAGTCTATGCGGTGCATTCTTTGTTAATATAAGGTTTTTTTAAAAAATGTAATTAGTGCTGAGTATATTGAATGGCAGCAATTAAAAAAAAGAGTTTTTTGCAAAAAAATGAGGGGCTTATACACTATATATACTCCATGAGAGCCAGCTTACGCTTTTTCACTAAATTAGGATTTAGTACATGACACAAAAGATAAGAATATTACTTGGCACATTATTCGTATTAAATCTATCAAATGCCATTAATGCAATGGTGTTTGATAACCGTTATTTTCCGCTCATTCAATATCCCTGTATTTATAAACCGGGCAAAGATTCCCATCTTACCGGTGATTTTTTTGTAACTACTGCAAGTAATGCTGCCGATGATCGCGATCGCGCAATCGGAATAGCTGAACTTTCTGGACCGTTTGATCAATCGCAATTGGCATACTCAATGGTTTTGGCGGGATTGCCTAATCCGTTACCACCCACATTACTTAATGGCGAGTTGCCATGGGCATTGCGAGGAAAACTGCAAACACAGGGCTTTGCATTTTCCTATCGCCAATATATCAATTGCAATCTTTCATTGGGCTTTTTAGCATTAGCAATGCGTTCAAATTCTTATATAGATTTTATTTTTAATACCGCAAAAGCTTCTTCCTTGAGCGCCACGCTCACTGAAAGCCAAATATTGGCACTGGATGATACGCGCCGCGCAATGTTGGCAACTTTGGGCCTGGCATGCAATCATGTGCATCAGGCAGGGCTTGGGGATATGGAAGCGTATGTGCGTTGGGCCGATCGCTATGAGTATTATTTAAAATTACGTTCATTAGAATATGCCGTTCGCTTCGGATTCTTAATTCCTACTGGCGTTAAACGAGAAATTGATAAGCCGGCTTCCGTTGCTTTTGGTGGTAATGGGCATTGGGGAATTTATGGGAGCTTAGATGGAGAATTTGAAGTAAAAGAAGATTGGAAAGTGGGGGTATTGCTTCGCGCGAGCAAGCGATTTGCGCGCACACGTTTGGAGCGAATGCCAGTAAATAATGAACCACAAATTTTTGGAGTGGTAACCGGGCAGGCTAAAGTAAACCCAGGATTTTCAGAAATATTCTCATTATATGGGCAAATGGAAGGGTTGCGCGAAGGATTTGGATTGCGCGTTCAGTATACGTTGATTCATCATAATCATGATCATTGGACCGATGAGCGCGTTGATAAAACCATTCCGGTTAATCTCGATCCGGTTAATGAACGATCCGGATGGGCATCTGAATATATTACGCTCACTGCATTTTATGATTTTGGAAAAAATTTACGCGAATGCGAAAATAAACCGATAGTACGCGCTGCATGGGACATTCCGTTCACCTTGCTTGTTGGTCATCGATTTGTTCACTCATACAAGGTATCATTAGGACTAGAATTTAACTTTTAAGTAAGGGTTACTATGAAATTTTTACCGGCAAAACGAATTTTTAGCATTTTCTCGAATGATCTTGCTATCGATTTAGGAACTGCAAACACGGTGGTGTATGTTCCGGGAAGAGGCATTGTTCTTAATGAACCATCAGTAGTGGCAGTAAAAGCGGGCACTAATCAAGTGCTTGCGGCAGGAAAAAGTGCAAAAGAGATGCTTGGTAAAACTCCTGAAAGTATCGTGGCATCCCGCCCGATTCGTGATGGTGTGATCGCGAATTTTGAATTAACCGAAAGTATGTTGCGCTACTTTATTCGTGCCGTTCATAATGATCGCCGTACGTTAGTTCGCCCTCGTATGATTATCGGCGTGCCCTCAGGCATCACGCAAGTAGAAGAGCGTGCCGTAAAAGATTCCGCAAAGCAAGCAGGAGCGCGCGGAGAAGTTCATACTATTATTGAACCAATGGCAGCAGCGATTGGCGCAGGATTACCGGTACAAGAGCCATGCGGAAGCATGATTGTTGATATTGGTGGTGGAACTACTGAGGTTGCGGTAATCTCTCTTAAATCAGTAGTTTTCTGCCGATCAGTGCGCGTGGGCGGTGATGAAATGGATCGCGCAATTGTGCAATATGTTAAACGTAAATACAATTTACTTATTGGTGAACGTACTGCTGAGCGCATTAAAATCGAAATAGGCGCAGCGCTTTTAGATGCACTCATTGAATTGCGCACCGTTGAAGTGAAAGGCCGCGATTTAGTAACCGGTGTTCCAAAAACCATCACACTCACAAGCCAAGAAGTAAATGAAGCATTGCTTGAAACTATCGCAAGCATTGTTGATGTGGTTCGTGTTGCGCTTGAAAATACACCGCCTGAGCTTTCTTCTGATTTAGTTGATAAAGGTATTAAACTTGCTGGAGGCGGTTCGCTCTTGCGCGGTATTGATCGCTTACTTTCAAAAGTTACTGGCTTGCCAGTTTCAGTTGCAGAAGATCCACTCTTTTGCGTGGTAAAAGGCGTGGGTAAAGTATTGGAAGATTTAGATCTATTCCGCGAAGCGTTGATGAAATAAAATGGCACAGTCGCACGGCATTCCTTTAAAAAAAAGATACGGTCAACATTTCTTGCGCGATCAAAAGGTGGTTGAGCATATGCTCGATCATGTTACGCTTGATGCGCAAAGTAGTGTTATAGAAATCGGTTGTGGAGACGGATTTTTAACTCAAGAGATTGTAAAACATCCCTTTGCACGTTTTTGGATTTTTGAAATCGATGGGCAATGGGCAGGTTTTGTAAAAAATGCCGTGCCAGATAAACGGCTTGAAATGAATTTAGAAAACATTTTAGATGTTGATTTTAAGCGTTTTGAGCCGTATAAGCCATGGACAGTGCTCTCTAATCTGCCATATCAGATTACTTTTCCTATTTTGCATCTCTTTCAAAAGAATCGGCACCTCTTTAAAGAAGGGGTGATCATGATTCAAGAAGAAGTAGCGCAAAAGATTGTGAAAACTTCTGGAAGAGGATACGGATTTCCTTCATTATTCTTCCAGCATTATTTTGAGTGGCAACTATTGCAAAGAGTTCCGCCGGGAGCATTTTTGCCACCACCAAAAGTCTATTCACGTTTGTTACATTTTAAGCCACGAGAAAATATTGTTCCGATTCCTGATGAAGAGGGTTTCTGGCAATTTATAAAGCATTGTTTTTCCCAGCCGCGTAGAACGCTTAGAAATAATTTGCAGCAATATCATTATGATTTAGCGCTTTTTTCTGAGCAGCAACTCGCTCTGCGAGCGCAGCAGATGAGTATGCAAGATTTTCTGGATATCTGGAAATTGATTATGAGTGTGAGAAAATAAAACAATATCACGTCGATTGAACTAGTTACCGCTGCAATAGATTTATTCCCCCCCGTTCGTGGTGAGTAGTTCACGAAGTGAACGTATCGAACCATAAAAAGTAAACTGTAATTCAAAAACAAATGAAACATTTTCATGTATATATTCTGAAATGCGACGATGGCTCTTTTTATACCGGGCATACTGATGATATTGAAAAGCGAATTGGCGAACATCAATCTGGTGAAAATGAATGTTATACCAGTGACAAATTGCCGATTGAACTTGTTTATTTACAAGAATTTATGAGCAGATCGGAAGCTCTCGATGCTGAGCATCAAATTAAACGCTGGTCACGCAAAAAGAAAGAAGCTTTGATAAATCAATCCTGGAATGAACTTAAAAAATTTTCTCGTAAAGAATTCAAAAAAAGCACTTATTTTGATTCATTTGAATAATCAAATATTTTTTATGGTTCGATACATTTCGCTTACGCGAAATTACTCACCACGAACGGAGTAGGAGATTACTTTCGACGGGCTCACCATGAATGGCTACTGAATCGAACTCACAATAGTTTCTTTAATACTCATTTTTTTCTGGCATTTCTTATCTTTTAACGTAATCACGGCTTGATCATACGCCTGCAGAATATGCTCATCAAAGGTTTCTTTATTAAATAATTCTGCATCTGGTTTATATTCCAGTGCTTTATCTTTGAGTGCTAGGAAATTTTCAATACCAATAAAGGGCAGTTTATATATTTGTGGGCATTTAAAATTATTGCTCACAACCATTGAATTACGGTGGGCATCAATAGTCACCGTGATAGGAATTTCTGGATCAAAATTCGGTTCAAAAGGCTTAATGCTGTTAATAATAAATGGCATAAAAGTTACTATCGGTAAAGGATATAGTGGGAAAGTGCAGCGATAATTGAGCGGAGTCCATCCAAAGAACCATAATTCAGTATGCCCCGGAGAAACGTTGCGGAAATTTCTACTGCAGCGTTTGCCATCATACAGTGCTGTGCAATCTAATATATCTCGCGATATAGGTAGGCACGATTCCCCTTTTTTGCGGATTACCCGAATTTCAATCTGAACAACCTTGCTGGGAACAGTAAACTCGCAGTGGCTCTTAAATGCGCGATCCGAGAAGAATTCTCCCGATGAGAAGAAGTCTAGCTTTTGAACCCGATCACCTTTAGAAAATACGTTATAAATTTTTTTAAAAAGCGGATCATTAATATAATAATCGGTGTCAAATTGAATCGGCGTACCAAATAAGAATGCTTCATCTACGCTAAAATTGGGTTGAAATTGCTCTCGCTGCTTAGCCATTGCAAGCTTTATAACAATCGTGCCGCCATGACTATAGCCAAAAAGCCGAACCTTAGGATTGATTCCTCGCGCTCGGTAAGAAGCTACCTCTTTATCCAGCTCAAATAAGAAATCTCGCGCATCGTTGTAACGGGCGCTTCTACTTAAAAGACCGGACCATCCATAGGTGTAATACACATTTTTGCTGGCAACTAAGGGATTTATTTGATTCACCATTTCAAAAACATTTGCCATTGCGGTGGCTGCCGCTCCTTTTTGATGAAGATCTAAATCGATTTTATGAAGGCCTTTAGCCTGGACGGCCTGATTTTGAAAAAAGAACGGATCATCTCGCATAACATCAACAGTTTCTGCATAGATAGATTCGCAAACATTATCGGTTAAAAAGCGTACGAAATTTGAAACAGTGATATGTGGCTTAATGCTGATAATGCCGTGGACATATACGTTTATCCAGACATCTGGTTCTTTGGAAGTTAAATGCTGAGCTTCTTTTGTTTGAATCGGAGTAACCTGAGCAGCATTTTGAGCAAATAATGAAGTGCATGCAAAAATTGCAAGTAACAAGAGTGCGCGCGTATAGTTTGCCGTGATCTTCACCAAAAGCCCTTTAAAACAGCCAGTTTTTTCAAAGTAGTATAGCATTTGGCTCGCTAAATACCATGCCATACTTTTTGATAGTTCTTTATCTTGCATTGAGTGTAGCATAAACAAGATTAAAAATTCAAACTGAAAACATTAAGTTAATTAAAAAAGCCTATTAATAAGGAGAAATTGAATATTTGTGTTGCGGCATGGATGTTTTGTTTACATGTTAGAGGTCAAGTAGAGTATTTTTAAGTAAATACTAAAAAAGGAGATAGCGATGATGTTTTTTAGCAGATTAAAAAGATTTTTTATATTATTTGGCCGCCTTTTATACACCACCTTCCAAATGCTCTATGGAGGTTGGCGCATAACCAAGCTTCCGCAACCGATTGTTACTATTTTTGGTAGCTCGCGTATTAAACAACATACCCCCTATACCCAGAAGGCTCATGATCTGGGTAAGCGCTTTATGGAGAATGGAGTTTCCATATTAACCGGAGGTGGCCCGGGAATTATGGAGGCCGCAGTGTGCGGAATTAAAGTGAGCGGGAAAAAAATAGGAAAAAGTATGGCAATTGGCGTAAAAGGACTCGATGAAAGCTCGAATCGCTGCGCTCAAAATTACTTTGAACTCGAATACTTTTTTGCCAGAAAATGGCTTCTTATGCAATTTTCTATGGGATTTGTGATCTTTCCGGGTGGATTTGGCACGCTCGATGAATTAGCAGAGGTTTTAACCTTAGTGCAAACCAAATCACTCAAGCAAATGCCGATTGTTTTAATTGGCAAAGAATACTGGGCTCCTTTAGAAGATTGGATCAATAATGAAGCATTGTCGCATGGCGCAATTCTCAAAGAAGAGCTTGAATTCTTTTACGTGACTGATGATCTTGATGAGGCCTACTGTTGGGTGCTTGGAAAATGCGATATTCTTGATAGAAAATAATTGAGCTATACCGCCCACTATGGCCCTAACCCAATAAACTTTATAATCTTGACAATCCTTCTGATTGAGAACTAAATAGTTCTTTTTCAAGATCTTCAATCAGAAATTTATTGCACACAGCGTTTTGCCATTTTTGATCCAGCGCGGGATCCCATTGAGCGGAAAATTGATAAGCGTCTAGAGCACGTGCTTCTGCATAGTTTAACGCGATACTTGCGGATATTTTAGGGTTATTACTATTCCACAAATCTTTATGCCCTTTAAGATAGTGTCTTGCAGCATCGCAATCTTTTCTAAAATCATCGTAGTTATAATTGGCACGCAAACGATCATTTAAGCGTTCTAATGAAACTTTGGCTATTATTAAATCTGCCTAATTCAGACGATTGCATGCAATATGCGCTAGTTCCCAATAAAAGTATGAGACATGCAAAAATATTTTTCATAAAATCCTTTGATGTAATTAGAAGAAATGTAAAAACTAATACGAGAATAAAGATTTTGTAGTAAAAATCTATCGTTATACCGAACAAGTTCTTGATCTTCGCATCGCTTGTGTTCGTTTGATTGCCATTTCTATCCAACCTCCAATATAAAACCCAATAAATGAGAGTGCAAATGAAGCAATTTGCCCGGAAAATGGCATTGGAAAAATATTAAAGAGAATGCAGCTGGTAAACCCTGCAAGAATTGCGCCAATAGCGGCACCTTTTTTGAGATCTGATTGAAAATAACTCATGAGTAAGGGGACAATTAAGCAGCAATCGTATAATTCGTAACTATAAAGCAAGATTTGTATTGCATTTGAAGTGGTGCAGAAAGTGGCAAAGATAGCCACAATGCCTACAACCATTACCATAATTTTATCTAGCCATGAATTTTGCGGCGTATTCTTGAAGGCAAGCCGCACTTCATGGGTGATACTTAAGCTTACTGACCATAAATAATAATCGATCATGGCAATCAATGCAGCTGCCATGCCCAATACTGCCAAGATTACTACCACTTCATTAGTGAGAATTTTAAGCACGGGAATTAAAGGGCTCACCCCTTCAGCGATTGTAAGATTTAATTCTTTGGCTTTAATACCAAAGTAGATGGGCACTAATGAAAATACGAGCATAAAAATGCTGGCAGAAATAGCAGAAAAGGCGGCCGTTTTTTTGTTTTGAATATTAAAGAGCGGCCGCGCAAATTCTTGATCGGTAATATAGTAGAGTGCCGGCATCACCAGTGAGGCAAAAATCGATGAGAAAGAAAGATCGCTTCCGCTTAAGGCCTTAGTGCTTAAGAGTTCATTACTTATAAAAGAGGGAGGCTCCTTGAGCATGCAAAAGCCAAAGATACCGCCAAAGACAAGCACGGTATAAATCAGTTGTGCTTTATAGGTTGCACCCGCCGCGCTTAATCCGCCGCAAATTGCATACATGATCACGAGTAAAGAAACACCTACAAAAATGAGATCATTGGTAATGCCTAAGGCATGAATTAATGATTTAGCCGCTATAATTTGTCCGAGTAATAACCCCCAAATGGTGATAATTGATAGCATTGAGGCGCAGGTGCGTATGAGTGGAGATTTATATTTTACTTCAAAAAGATCTAGGGTGCTTTCAACATTCATAGCTTTCATTCGGGATGCAAATCCAAAGCCAAGTAAAAGAAAGCCAATGCTTATGCCCATAACGTATAATAGGCCGAAAATGCCGCTTGAATATGCTTCTTCACAGGTTCCCAGCATCATACTGCCGCCCAATTCAAGGGCAATAAGCGCAAAAACCACGCTCATAAAAGAGACGCTGTTTTTAACATAGGCAGTAGTTTGCTGTTTTTTAGTAGAGATAATATTAAAGATGCCGTAAACCAAGGATGCAATTACAACTGAAGATATGCATACTCCAAAATTCATGATAGGGCCCTCAAAATTACATGCGAATGGCTTTCACTGTGCATGGTAAACGAACTGGGGGGCTGTTTTGCAAGCATATATTTTAGGTTGCCTTTTTAAGCTTTTAAGTAGTACTAAATTTCCATTTAAACCATTTTGCTAACAAAGTAATCGATTGGAAATTTAAATCAAGAAATTATTTATATTAAAAAAAGCTGAATTCTGGAGCTCAGATTACGTTTAATGAAGCACTTCATGGTCAAAGGTTTCAAGGACCTCATGTTGAGCATAGGCGATTTCTAAATCTCGAATAGATTCGGGCTTTGCTATAAAAGTTTGCTGAGCACGAAATAATGCTGCTTTAGAAACTCCAATCAGAATTTCGCGATGATATTTCCAGTAAGGTTTAAAGTCTTTATCACATTTCAGATTATGTAAATGGCAGCGAAACGAGCCCGGCATGTTGTATGACATTCGCAGTTGAGCAATATGCGCGCAGGTCAGAAAGACATTCTTCTAATCGCTCATTTTGCATCTTTGTTTCCATACTAGATATCAAAAGCGGTGAAAAAAGTAGCATATATAATACGTATATATTAAAAAACTTCATTTTTAGTCCTTATTTTCCAAAATATTTTTCACTAGTGAATCCAGCTTATCCCACGCAATAACTTTTCCTTTCGACCGTTTCTCATTTTTATCACCACTATAGATTACTACCGGTTCTTGCGAATCAGTTTCTTTTTGGAACCAGATGAGCGTATCAAAAAAACTAGCATCCATAGTTTGAGATGCCTTGATTTCAAGAGGAGTCGTCTTGCCGCCAAGCTCGATAATAAGATCAACCTCCTTTTGGTTACTATCGCGTAAAAAAGAAATATTGGGGCGTAAATTGTAGGCATTAAAGTTTTTTATCAAATCCACAATCATCATATTTTCAAAAAGAGCGCCATAAATGGTGCGATCTTTAATAATAGTTTCTTTGGTGAATCCCATGAGTGCTGCCGCAAGGCCTATATCATAAAAAAAAAGTTTGGGAGATTTGGTGATTCGTTTGCCTAAATTATCATGATAGGAAGGCAACAAAAATAAAATAAAACTCGTTTCGAGTAATCCCAGCCAACTGCGTGCCGTAACTTCTGTAATGCCACATTTGCCGGCAATATCAGAAATGTTAAGAGTGCTGCCGATGCGTAACGCGCATAACTGCATGAACTTCTTAAAATTTAAAATATTATCGATATTTCTGATCGTTCTGATATCGCGTTCCACATAGGTTGAAATATAGTTTTGGTAATATTCATTAGGATCAACTTGCGGTTGATATACTCGTGGATAAAAGCCTTTGAATATTTGATCTTGGGCATTTTCAAGCTGCAAATCTGCGTGTGATAATTCTGAAATAGAAAGCGGCAATAGATTGTAAAAATAGACTCTGCCTGCAAGCGATTCATTTATTTTCTCATGCAAGAGGAAGTTTTGTGATCCGGATAACACGAAATATCCCGGCTGGGGATTTTTATCTGCCTCAACTTTAATTTGAGGAAACAGTTTCGGAGCATATTGCGCTTCATCTATGATAATCCCATGCTCATTCTTATACGTATTTAAAAACCCCTTAGGATCTGAATTAGCAAAATCTAAAAGCTCTGCATCTTGCATATCAAGATAGGTATGATCCTTAAATATCTCTTTGGCAAGCGTGCTTTTTCCCGATTGCCGCGGGCCGATAATGGCAACTACTGGCACCTGCTTGGCCCCATTTCTAATAGCCGCCTCTAATTGTCTTTTAATATACATAAAAATCTCCTGTATTTATGTATATTCTATCATATGTTGATAGATTTACATAGGGTCTAGTATATAATTTGCATAAATCTTCTCTGTAAAGCCAATTTTTTAGTAAAAAAAGAGCCGCAAAATGCGGCTCCTCTAAAGTTCTATTTTTTTACGAAGCGAATTGCTGCTCTCTGCCATTTCTTAACTCTTCTCGCACATGCATTAAGATACGGCCCAGATAATTTTGGCCTCTGCCATCAGCGCCGGCACCCCAATAGGTATCATTTGCTCCCGCATTTTCTACGATGGTGCTATTTCCGGTGCTTAGAAGCATCGATTTTAAATTTTGATTCTGATTAAATTTAGCGCGCACTGCTTTGAGCATTACCCCAATTTTAGCGTTATCCCAATCAGCTCTTGGCATATTTGCGCGGTTGCGCCCTTCATTAAAGGCATCACGGGCTGACGGTAAATTTCTAATTCTTTCTTGCACTCGCGGATCGGCAAACTTTTGCGCTTGGAAGTAATGCTCAGTAGTTGGCCATACTCTGCCATCGATAGTAATTGGCGATACATAAAAATTAGTAAATTCATAATAGGGTTGTCCGCTTTGATAAAAGAGTAATGCATTCGGAATTGTAAACCATGTTTGGCCCGGTGCTAATCTGATTTGAGCAGCCATCTGAGTTTGTTGTGGTTGTGCTGGCATTGGTTGGGCCGCACGTGATGCATTTAATTGTTGGATCATGTCCGGAAGGTATTGCACTAAAACATCCTTTACTGCATTAGAAATACCAATAGCACCGCGGCGCGCATGCATAATAGGTCTTCGATTCAAAATATCCGATGCTGAAACCCACATAAAATCATCTTTATTATTATTACGTGCACGTTGATAAAGATCGCTTCCTGAAGTAAATGGAACCGCCACAAAATAAAAAACATCGCCATTTGAAAGGGTAACTTTTGGATTATCTATTAAAATGCGATTACTATAGGCGCCACTGGTTTGAGAATGTAAGGCGTCCGTTGCAATCATGTTAGGCAGCTTGTTGTGTTGTAAGTCAGCCGCAAAATCGGTAAAAAGATTTGCTGGATCACCCACTTTATGGCTTAAAAGAATACTCCAATCATTTCTGGAGCGATCAAAAGCCATGGGAATCGCACGGCCTCTATTGCCGGGAGCGCGTTGTGCTGCTTCTATAAAAAAGCATCCGCTGAGCATAATTACGCACGCAGCAGTTTTTTGAAATTGAGTAACCATAAACCTCTCCTGTTATTAAAAATAAAAATACTTCTAAAAGCTTTGCACTTTACGTATGGCGATGTAAATATGTGGCTTTTTATGCTAATAATTTATGCAAATCGATCTCTTGATATCCATTTACTTGCAAATCAGCATTCTTAATTTGCTCCGGCCGCTTGCTGGTGTTGATCCCGATGCAAAACATGCCGGCAGCTTTGGCAGCCATAATGCCATGAGCAGAATCCTCAATCACAATGCATTCGCTGGGTTTCACGCCGAGCTGTTGCGCCACATGTAAGTAAATGAGGGGACTTGGTTTGCCAATGTTATTCACATGATTCATAGAATAAAGATGACATCCAAAATAGGTAGAAAGGTTAAGAGATTTATTAGTAATATCGAGCGTATCAAGGTTGGCATTGGTTGCAATAGCAACTTTTAAGGGTAACGCTGAAACTTTTTTAATAAATTCAGGAAATCCATCAATAAAACAGATGCCCGTTTCATATAAGCAGTTCGCAATTGCTGCTTTTTCTTTCATGATAACTTCTATGCTATCGGTGCTTTTGGTTAGCTCTTTAATAAGTTTGCAAGAGGTAGGCAGGCCCGATCCGGGCAAAATGTGCTTAAGGTTTTCCTTTTCTTGCTCAGTAAGTTGATATCCTCGATTGGCAATCACGGTATGCGATGCTTGGAGCCACAAGGGTTCAGTGTCCACTATGGTGCCATCCATATCAAAAATAATTGCTTTAAATTTCATAAATTCCCTAAATTTTTTGCCGCCCTTTAATAATTCCATTTTTATAGGTAACCTAAATAGTGCGGATGTTTCCCCAATTCACAAAGTATCACGAATATTTATTCAAATTCAACGGTGGTCCATTATGGTCAGTAAGAAGTTACTCAGCCCATTTCAAAATATGGTAGTCTTTAATAGCCTTATTAAGCTTTCTGGGCTTGCTAAATTAAGCTTTATTTTGGGTTCCCAGATTGCATTCTTTTCTGCCGTGGCTATCATGACACCGCTTTCTGGAGCTTTTGCCGGAATTGCGGGAAGTTTTGCAGTTTTTGGAACAGGACTTTTACTGCGCTTTGTTTTTTGGGGATCTTTACCATTTCACTTCTTAGCATACCATATTCCGGGGCTTTTTGCTTCCCTGTATTGGGCCAGTAATTCAAAGATTGCCCGAATTGCACCGGCGATTCTTTGTATGGCTATTTTTATCTGCCATCCTACCGGTTCCCAAGCGGCAATTTATAGCCTTTTCTGGCTCCTTCCGGTTTACGTTACCTTGTTTTGCAAAGATTCTGTTTTTACTCGTGCTTTGGGCAGCACCTTTACCGCCCATGCGGTTGGCTCAGTAATTTGGCTTTTGACCGTTCCAATGACTGGCAATCAGTGGCTGATGTTAATTCCCGTAGTTATTGTTGAGCGGGCGCTCTTTACGGCAGGAATGGTGATTGGCCATAAAGTGATTGCAGCCTGTTTGGCAAAAGTATTCAAAACACAAAAAACAGTGACTCTGGTTAAGGCGTAAGGTTATACAATCTATGAAACTTGGCTTGGCTCTTGCAGCGTGTTGCGTTCTTCTTCTTGGCGGGTATGGCTGGTATAAAGTTACTCAGTTTGGTAATCAACTTGGCGTATTACACGCGGATCATTTAACCGCTGTTGATGTGCCAAATACACAAGAAATTCAAGAAACGCCCTTACATCATTTAGCCTGCATCATGGATGGCAATCGCCGCTGGGCAAAAGAACGGGGCATGGTTCCGTGGTATGGTCATGCTGAAGGGGTAGCATCCGTTAAAAAAGCGGTTGAATTTTGCTTAGAGAAAAAAATAAAATACCTTTCTTTATACACCTTCTCTTTAGAAAATTTTAGAAGATCGCAAGAAGAGAATAGCTATTTATTTAAGCTCATGGTTGCCGAGGCAGAGAAAGGAACTGCAGAGTTTAAAAAACATGGCATTCGTTTACGCTTTATTGGTGATCGTAGTTTATTCCCCGAGCAACTCAGCCCGTTATTGGATCACGTTGAAAAAGAAACGGCTCATTTAGACACGTTGCACCTCAGCTTCTTCTTTTGCTATGGTGGGCGTCAGGAAATTGCAACAGCGGCTAAAAATATTGCGCATAAAGTGAAAGTTGGGGAACTCAAAGAAGAAGATATTACACCCGAAGTGATGAGCAATCATTTATGGACGGCAGATATTCCTGATCCGGATCTTATTATTCGTACCGGCAGTTTTTCTCGCTTGAGCAACTTCTTACTTTATCAAGCAGCATACAGCGAATTACATGTGCTTGATTGCTTATGGCCCGATCTGAAAAAAGAGCATTTGCAAGAAGCGTATGATGCATTTGTGAATTGTAAGCGCAATTTTGGTGCGTAATTATAAAACGCCTAGCGTTACCAAATCATCCCTTAACTGCTCAGCATTCTTAAAATGAATACCCACGAACCCTTGTGCAATGGCTGGCGGAATATTTACTAATTTATCATCAATAAAAATAATAAGAGTGCTGCGATCAGGATTATACTGATCGAGGTATTCTTTATAATATTGTGGGCTTGGCTTTTCTGCCGTGCTTTGCAAATAATCGATTGTTTTGCCTTCAAGATTTTGGGCATCTTTTTCAAAGTAATCAAAGATATTGTAATCCGAATGTTGAAGTTGTTCTTTAAATGCGATAAAGATCTGCTTGCCGATATTAGAAGCAATGCGCATCAGATATCCGCGTGCTCTCAACTCTTTTAATAGTTCTATCATAGCCGGATCAGGCGCTTGCGCATTTAAGATGCGCATGAAAAGCTGCGCAACTTCATTGAGATTAGCATGGCGAATGCCATCAATAAATCGTTCCGAGGTGATCTCTTTGTATTTCTTCTTATGCCACGGCAAAATATTAATAAGCCCTTGCCATACAATGGATCCTAAAGTGACCATCAACGGGATGTTCCATAGCGATTTGATCAGTGTGGATTTATTCGGATAGTTTCTCAAAATATCCCACATCATATCGTTTCTTTTATGCACAAGCACTTTATGCAGATCAAAAGCAAATTCAAGTTTGTGTTGAGCTTTTTTTTCAGAAATCGATTCAATTAATTGTTTGTGGCTCATTCCTGCGGGCGGAAAAATAGTTTGTGGTTGCGCTGATAAATAAAAAACAAATGGGATTATAAGAAAATGGATTCTTACTGCTTTCATATACTACATTCAAATTATGGGATTATCAGGTTTTTTTATATAGATTTAGAATGATAATAATCATATCAAAATAGCAAGAGTTGACACTATGCCAAAAAACAAAAAAGATGTGTTGATAACTCGCAAAGAATTGGATGAAAATTAACCAATTTGCAGTTGAACTTTGAGGGGTTTATCAGAAGTTATAACCAGCAAAGATCCGGGCATCGGCCGTTGATCGAGCACGATGCACTGAGTGCATTGATGTCCTGGTTGCAAAGGAGTGGCATGGAGAATTTCTGCCGTGCATCCATTCAGTTGTAAAAATGATAAAACTTCATCAACCGATTTTCTTTTAAAATTCGGCATAATCACCGGTTTTTGATTTTGTGCCGTATAAATAATCACCTGTTGATCAGTCGCTGCCATTCCCGGGCATGGATATTGCGCTAAACATTCTTGTTTTTGAATATCAGTTGGCAATGAAATTGTTTTTGCATGTAACGATTGGCCTTCTACTATTTTTGCCGCTTCTGGTGCGGTTTTATTTTTAAGATCAGGAATTTGCAATGGTGCTGGTTTACGCGCGATTACTAAGTAAAGAGCTTGATGCTCTTTGATCGAGCTTCCCGCGGTAGGCGTTTGATTTACAATCGTGCCTTCGGGCAGATCAGGCTCATCTTTATGGCCAATAATGCGCATATTAAGATTTTTTTGAGAAAGAAGGAGGGCGGCTTTATCTAAGCTTTGGCCAACGAGTGCGGGGGCTTTTAAAACGGGCGCAGAAGAAATAAAGCTGATAAAAATATAGCCGGAAATAAATGCGAGAAAAGGAGTAAGCCAGAGAATGCGCGATAATTTCATGATTTTTTTGTAATTTAAATATTTATTTATTTGATTAAGGTACTCTATTACCCGAACAAATCAAGATTAATGCGATTGCAGGAGCGCAAATGTATAATTTTATATTTATTGTTGTGGTTGTATTTATGAGTAATTGCTCTTCAATGGATTCGCCATTGGGGTGGGACTACGATCATCGCGCTTTTTCTAAGACTCAAAAGTTTTTGAAGGGGATTGAAAATATCTATGGCAAGCCACCTACTTCTGATGAGGAGATACTTTGCAAGGAGTTAGTAGTTAATACTCCGTATTGGAAAAAAATGGAAGAAGCTGATCAAACGGATAAAAATAAAGCCTCTGAACAGCTTAATGAGCTTTCTTTTTATCCCCAGGAGTGGCCCATTGAGCGGTATCATAGAGCTGCGGCTGCACTCATTGGTGCAAAAGCTGGTCTTACGCAATCTTTGGATAAGGTGGTACGTCATCAGGATTATTCGTTGTGCCATCTTCTTTTAAAAGTGGGCGCTGATCCGAATGGATGCGGTGATACTCCTCCTCTCTATTTTGTGAAAACCACATTTCTTGCCCAATTATTTTTGCATTGTAAGGCAAATGTTCATGCAAAAAATAGATGGTATAAAAAAAATCTTTTACATGAAGTTGCGGGCCACAATGATTATGAACCGGAACTTATTCCGATGTATCGCAGTGCAGGCGTATCTCCCCTCGAGGTTGATGAGTTTGGGGAATCACCTTTGCACAATCTTTTATTTGCTCTTGATAATTACGGACTGGATTCAAAAAGTGAAATTGTGATTAAGAAGGCGTGTTATCTTTTGGAAGGGTTAACGCCAATTCAAACACTTAATCTTCTGAATTATTGTGGAGGTCAGTGGTTGTTGACAGTATTGGAAAAGTTAAAGAATAAGATCGAGGAATCCCCAGAGAGTAGTTTTCGGAACACCAGAAAAAAACGTGAGTATAAAGCGTTATATGATTATTTATTAGAGCAAGAAAATACGGCGAAATCGAGGGGGAAATTTAGTTGTTGCGAATGTGTAGATTATGTTTCCCGACCACATAGAAGATCAATTGAATTTTTTGAGATTAAATAAACTAAGGCAAACTATAAGCCGGATTCTGTAGATACATTAAAGTATCTGGCAACCATTTATCTATGCGACATACCCACACGTTTAACCGGAACGAATTGACCGACACGTGCCTATTTTGTCTTGCTCCAAGCAGGGTTTGCCCCACTCTTATTATTACTAATAAGAGGTGTGCGCTCTTACCGCACATTTTCACCCTTACCTTTTTACAGGCGGTTTTTTTCTGTGGCACTTTCCATGAGCTT
>CAYMRF010000001.1:0-80596 GCA_964392765.1 uncultured Pseudomonadota bacterium | reverse complement strand
AAAAGGAGCTGCAACGGCAATAGGAACGGAGCGATTTTTTGATGGCGTTTTAGTAATTGCCGATCAACCGCAAACTATTAGCGGCGAGATGCCAAGCGGCGCTTATCAGGGAAATAATAATTTAATCATTGCCGCACGCAATGATGATTATGAACGAATTAAAAAACTTATTGAACAGCTTGATATTCCACAACCGCAAGTAATTATAGAAGTAATGATTGCAGATCTCACCATTCAAGATATTGCATCACTGGGCGCTAACGTGCGCAATCCATTAAATTCAGGGTTGCCTAATAATGTGAACTTTCAATCAGCGCAAACTACCGATTTTCTCACCAATGCGGTGCGCAACCCGACCACTATTCAAGCTGATCTATTGCGCAGAGCCTATGATAATACCGGTAAACTTACGGCAGATTGCGATAATCCTGCGTCTGATGCAAATTGCTTTAGTGCGGCCAGCTTCTTTGATCAAGGCACCGCACTTCTTTCCTTCAGCGATACCGCAACGGGCAAAACATGGGGCCTCGCGCAAGTGCGCAAATTCTTAGATGGTAAAAAAGTGCAAGCATATCCGCACTTGCTTTGCACTAATAACCATAAAGCTGAAATTAAGATCATGGAAGAGCGTTTAGCGCTGGATCAGGGATCGGGCAGCACCGGCGGTACCACCACGCAAACGCGTAAATGGATTCCAGCGGCTTTAAGCGTTACCATTACGCCACGTATTAGCTCAGCAGAAACTATTACGCTGGATGTGGTGATAGACATTAACCAATTCGATACCAATAATTTTAACAACGCAAACCCCAACACCGCTAACCAGATCACCAGAAACGTGACCACACGTGCAAATGTGCAAAGTGGTCACATTTTAGCACTGGGCGGATTAACTCGCGTTGATACCAGTATTGAGCAACTTGAAACGCCGCTTTTAGGCAAAATTCCCGTAATTGGTTGGTTCTTTAAAGATCGCACCAATACCACGAGCAAAAACAATCTCACGGTATTTATTTCTCCCACCATTATTGAACCGCGCGTTCGCGGTGGCGTGGGCACCTATACCAAGCATCACGTACAATTGGCCAAATCATATTCTCGTGAAGGCATGCTCTTTGATAACCTGCGCGATCCTATTACTCGCTGGTTCTTTAAGACAAGAACTACCGATGACGCTGCTACGGATCTGGATGATTTCTTAGCACAAGATGAGTTTATTGCGCCAACCGTTTTTGATGTGCGCAAAGAGACAAGACGTGCAAGCAACGATGCGTCTAAAAAAGATGATGCATTGCCTATTGCTCCCCAAAAGAATATCGTAGTTGCCCAGAAATCAGCGCCTGCAAAAGAAGTTGTTGCTTCGGCACCCGCCTCAGTAAAGCCTGCGGGGGATCTAAAGACAATGATGGCGGATGTTGAGAATCCATTTGAAAAGAAAATGGCGTAAAGGAGAATTAGAGTGGTAAGAGAAAATTTAGGCCCATTTGCACGTTTTATATTTTTTAGTACTAAAGCCCCCTTTCTTTATTTACCGCCAGTTTTAATTGCATTATTTTTGATGTATTGGCTTATGCGCAAGCAATTCATAAAGCAATATAGCCTCATTGAATGGAAAAAAATTCGATTGATGGTCCTAATTTCACTAATTCCCATCTTATTTACTTTTGAATATATACTCACGGTAGTTTTTGGTATGGGAGTATTAAGCGAAGATTATGACTCTTCTCCATATTTTTGGAAAATTATTTTTATCGGACTATGCTCAATAGCGTTATTTTCATTGAGTCTCTGGAAAAAAAACGCATTTTCTATTCAAAGAATAATTCGATTTATTGCATCGCTTCTAATAGGACTTCTATCCTTTATTCTTGTGGTTAAAAGTAATGAGCTTGGCTACCGACTTTCTGCTAAGAAGAGATCCTGAATACCTAAGATTCTTAAAAAAAATCGAAGAGAGAAAATTACAGCGAGAACAAGAAAAAGCTAATTTGACTGAAAATTAATATTTTTCTTGCTGATCTTATTTTTTCAACTCAGCACTTCGCTTTGCGCCATATTTTTTAAGCAACGCGATCATATTATTTGTATCAGCCAATGCTTTATCAATATCTTTTTGAGTACGTTCTGCGGTCGGAACTATTTTCTTAGCATACTCAAGAATATCTAGTGCAAAGTCCAAAATAGTTCCTTGTTTATCTGGTTGATCCGGCAGAAATTGATAATATCCAATTTTATTAATATTTAAGCCAAAATCTAATAATACCTTGATATGCTTTTCATCCACTTGGCCACTAGGGTTCATTCCAAATGGAGTCCAAACTGAATCACGGTCCAAGCGATATTTTTCGCCATTAGGCACATACACATCAAGCGTTGCTCCTTGGCCGGCCAAATATTTTGCGATCGTAAGATCTTTTATCTGGTTTAATGCCATACCCAGCGCATTCGTTTTTTTCACATCTGCACCATGTCGAATAAATAGCTTAACAGCAGGGAGACTTTCTAAAGAGATCGCATGTCTTAAGCCCATATTTTCAGAAGTAAGGCCCAATTTCTTATCTTCTTCAAGATCTTCTGGAGTCTGACGCTTTTCTGTACTTGCAAAGATTCCCCCGATCGTAGCAATTTTCTTCAACTCGGCTGATTTGCCTTTAGCGCGTGCGCTCAAATCTTTAAATATCTTTATTTTATCATCAGCAGAAAGCACTTTGTTTTTTAAAGAAATATTATACATTGCATCTTCAAAAGCAGTTAAAGCACCAGGCACTTCTTGGCCAGAAAAAAGTGGCGAGTTATTAATCTTATTTTCAATTTCTTGAAGATTTTTGGTGGCAAAAAAAGAAGCAAGATCTTCTTGTTTTTCTGCCCCATTTTTTTCTGCTACGATAACTCCGCCGACAAATAAAAAAAGTACGGATAAAGATAATATTCGCTTCATGATTCTCCCCCCTTAGGAATAATTATTTTTTTAAGTTTAGATTTTTTGAAAGTTAAAAATCAAGAAAGGAGATCAGAATGCTGGGGTTACAGATGCTTTTTAAGCAACGCGATGCGCTCTTCATGCGAAGGATGATTTAAAAATCCTAGCGTTCGATTCGCATATTTTAGAGCGGTAAATGGATTTAAGTATGAATACCAAGGGCTATTTTTTATCGCAGCATCTTGTGCAATATCCTTTTCAAAAAAAGAAATACCGCCTTGGGCAGAGTTCAATAGTTGTGCAGATTCTCTATCGGCTTCTCTCTCGCAAGATTGGCTAAATTTATAATATAAATATTTGCTTATAAACCAATGAACCAAAGGCGCGGTCGCAATAGCATGATTACTTCTTTTTAGAAATTGCAGAGCACGAGCAGAAAAGCTCTTTTCATCGAGCTTTAATGATTTTTCTAATTTTTCAAATAATGCTTGAGTAATTTTATCATAAGCCAGCAAACTTCCCACTGTACCCGCTAAAATTACTCCGCCCATAAGAGTTTGTTGCTCGGCGTGATAATTTTTCATATGCGATATTTCATGCCCAATTACAAAAGTTTTTTCAGCTTCAGTTGCGGTATTGTAAAAATCAGAATCCATCGCAATAAAACCGACATTCCCTAACTCTGCAGTTCCTGCCGTATTCTTGCTTGGAGCAAGCATCAAAAAGGTAGGCTTATTGTAATTCATCTTTTTTACAATCGAATGTAAAGGTTCGCAGGAGCTATCAATTATCTGGGCGCCTTTAGTGGAAACAGAACGGCCAGAAAGAAATGATACGGCCTCATACCCGGCAATAATACCGAGTTGCGCTCCTATAAAATTTTCTTTAGCGGTAAAATACGGAGCAATAGCTGAAACAAATTTCTTTGCTTTGCTCGCAAACGTTTCTTGATTCGCGGCAACGGGATTAATATCGGCTTGATTTTCCATAGGATGCAAAGAGCCGAATAAGAGAAGCGATAAGATTATCCATTTTTTCATTGAAGCTTCTCTTCAATATTTTTAGCTTTTTCTATCGCTTCAAGCTCATCAGCGATTTTATTAAGATATTCAATTCGTTCTTTTTCAGTAGGATGGGCAGTTGCAACATGATAAAAGAATGGATATTTCTCGAATATATCATACAGCTTGTCTAACCTATTCAGCTCAGTACGTTGACTCTTTTTAAATTTTTCCATAAATTTTGCACCGGCGCGAGTAGCCTCAGACCCTAGAAGATATGCAGCTTCTATATCAGCGGCTCTTTCGCATTGAGTTAAAGCAAGATTTCTAATTCCTTTTGAACCAGTATAAATCGCGGCTCCAAAGGCAAATTTAGAAAGATTATTTGCTAAAAATGACGGGAAAGTGAAAGAATTCTTCCATATATTTTTAGTCAAAAAACGAATCCCCAAACAAAGCGATGGAGAAATAGTAAGATCTGCTAAAAACTTCTTCTGTGAATCATTATTAACCAAATGTCTAGTCTCGTGACCTACTAAACATTGCATTTCAGGTGAAAGTTCTTCCTTAAAAGAATGCTGATACGGAACCCCAGGGTTCAGTATCGCATGAAATAGCTCATCTTCTTTTCCAATCATCATGTAATTTTCTGAGCTATCCGCTGCGGTAATTTCACTATGAACCAATTGAACCGATTCGGGATTTTTTATTCCTGCTTTGCGGATTACATTACGAATATTTTGAGCATATTCACCCTCAATTTTACGGGGTCCTTGAGTACATTTAACAAGTTCTTCTTGGCCTGGAATGCGCTCATAGGTGACTTTTTCTTCATATAAGCTTTTTCCTAAATAATGTGCATACAAACTCATTACAGGTAAAGCCATGCCAGCAACATAATAAGCTCCTGAAAATGCTCGCGATCCCCATTTATTGAAAAAAGAGGGCTTTTTCTCCTGAGCAAAGGCGCCTGGAACTAATGCAACTAAAGAAGTCAGTAAAATTAAGCTCTTTATAAAAGTTTTATGGGAATTCATCATAACCTCCAAATCCCTCTATTTATCTATATTTTTGAGGATACTAAATAGTGAAAAATAGTCAATTTTGAAATAAATATCGCAATGTGAGACCATAAATCATTTCTATGTGAAACAATTTGGGTAATAGAGAGGGGTTTTAAGCCGGAAAATGTAAAAAATGACAGCAACTGTCAGAATTTCAGACAGCTGGTGACATAATTTACAGCGCTAGAGAATTATACTATATGTAAAGTGAATTTTGCATTTAGATAACCTATATGTTAAATTGGCTTTACACATAGTACAATTTGAAGCTGGAAAAATTTATGATTATAGAGCGACCATTTTGGCAAAAAATGATAGAAGATGCCTGGAAAGAAAAGAGCATCATTTGGCTTATGGGGGTGCGTCGGGTAGGTAAAACTAGCCTTTGCAATAGTCTGCCAAATATTGAATATTTTGACTGCGAACGGCCGCGCGTTCGTTCATTATTTGCGGATCCCGAAGGATTTTTGGAAAGCCAGCGGGGCAACAGGATAGCCCTTGATGAGATTCACCGTCTTGATAATCCCTCAGAGCTTCTAAAGATAGCTGCCGATCATTATCCTAATGTTAAAATCATTGCTACTGGATCATCAACCCTTGGCGCCAGCGCAAAATTTAAAGATACTTTAACCGGCAGAAAAAGGTCGATCTGGCTCACTCCCCTCTTATTTCAAGAAATGCAGCTTTTTGGCACTGAAGACTTGCGTCATCGCTTTTTATTTGGTGGATTCCCTTCTTATTTTGAGAAAAAAAATCTTCCTGAAAGCGATTTCCAAGAATGGATTGATGCGTATTGGGCAAAAGACATTCAAGAACTTTTTAGCATCGGCAAGCGTGCCTCATTCCAGAAGTTTGCAGAACTACTCCTAGCCAATAGCGGCGGAATGTTCGAAGCAACTAAATTCACCGCCCCATGCGAAGTGAGCAGGCCAACTATCGCTAATTATCTTGATGTACTCGAAGAAACGTTCGTGACTCATGTAATTCGCCCTTATTCAACTCACCGGGCAACTGAGATTGTTATGGCTCCCAAAGTGTATGGATTTGATACGGGCTTTATTTGTTATGCAAAAGGAAGAAGAGAGTTGCGTGCTGATGATGTCGGGCTTATGTGGGAGCATTGTGTGTTGAATGAAATTCATGGCCAGCTGCAAACGCGAGCCATTAATTACTGGCGAGACAAGCGAGGCGCTGAGATTGATTTTGTGTTGCCCCAAAGAGCTGATGATTCACGAGCCGCAATCGAATGCAAATATATTATCAAAGAAGATGACCCTATGAGATCTGAAACGATTAAGAATTTTGAAGCTTTTCGCAAAGATTACCCGAATGGTGAAAATTTTATTGTTGCAAGCAATGTATTCAAGCCCTATAAACGGCAGCATAAAAATCTCACGATTTGGTTCGTGAACCCGACATCTTTGATTAGAAAACTAAAAGATTAGTCTTCTTGCATTCTTTTTTCAGCTTCTTCTGGGGTTACTCTTTGCGATGAATAGCGCGATAATATTTTTTCAAATTCTTGTGCATAAAGCAGCTTCTTTTCAAGCGCAACTTTTAACCTCTCCATAGTTCCATCAGAATATACCGCACCATTCTTGAGCAAGAGCTCTAGAACTTCAGGAAAGCTGTTTTCTAAGGTTGCTCCGACAAATGAATAGTTCCCAACATAATCGTAGGAGTTCTTATCTTCTGGTTTATTTTTCACCCAGAAAACATCCCCAGCAAGTGCATTAGGATTTAACTTTTTATCCAATAAAATTTGAAGCATTTCCAACGTCTTTTTATTATCTTCTTCTGTTTTATTAGTCGCGGAGTGGAATATCACATAGCCAATCGCATTTTGTGCACCAATGATTCGTGATGCAAGAAGGCCTTTCATTTGATCTTTAAATCGATCTGCTGGAACCCAAATTTGCCCCGGAGTTTGCAGTTCTTCTTTAGTCATTTTTTTAAGGGCCTCAATATCCTTATTGGCAACAATTGTGGCAACTTTATATGCCTTAAGATTGCCCTCTAAATGCTCTATCTTTCTTCCATCATCGGGCGTAGCTCTTTTGACGTCAGCAATTTCTTTTGTTAAGACAGGAATATTTTCTTTGGCAAAATCAAAAAAAGGCAATTTATCCTCTGACCTCAGAACCAACAATTGCGAAGTTGAAAAGTTTTCTTTATTTTGACTACCATCTGAAATACTTTGCGCAGCGGAAGCCGTTTGGCTAGGATTCTTATGCTTATACATTAGCACGCCGGCAAGGCCTAAAAGAAATGCTAATATTGCCAATATAAGTCTTTTCATGTCCAACTACTCCATTAAGAATTCAATATCGAGAGCATTAATGCATCTTCTATGCGCAGCAACTCATTGTATTTAGCCAGATGTTCGCCGCGGCGTGGGCCACCGGCCTTAATGTAGCCAGCGCTTGTGCCCACTGCCAGATCAACAATCATGCTATCATTCGTTTCACTTGAGCGATGAGAAAGCACGCAGCTCAATTCATACTCTTTGCATAATTTAATTGCCTGCAATGTCTCGGTGATGGTGCCAATTTGATTTGGCTTGATAATGGCACCGGTTGCCATATTTTGTTCAATACCATTTGCAATAAGATTAGGATTACTGGCAAATAAATCATCGCCCAATAATTGCACGTTATCAATTTGCTCCATCATGGCAATCCAACCTTTTTCATCAAACTCAGATAAACCATCTTCAATTGAAAAAATTGGGTACTGCTTGATCAATCTTTCATAAAGATCAATGAGATCTGCGGTGCTTAGTAATTTCTTTTCATCCCATTGATATTTGTGCGTTTTCTTATCATAAAATTGGGATGCTGCTACATCCAAAGAGATTAAAAATCGATGGCTGGTATTTTTTTGAACTGCTTCAATAGATTCCATAAGCATATCTAATGCTTGTGCATCATTTTTAAAGTTTGCACTCAACGCGCCTTCGCATGTGACTGAAACAAAATCAAATTTCTTCTTGAGCAGCCCATAAAGATGATGGTGCAATAATACGGCTGCTTCCATGCATGATCTAAAACTTTGCGAACCAATCGGAATAACCATCATCTCTTGAATGCGCACGTTGCCCGGCGCATGAGCGCCGCCACTGATGCAATTAAACATGGCAAAAGGCAATGTTACGGAGCTATATTCGCACAAATAACCAACCAGTTCATAGACTTCCATGGCTTCAATTGAAGCGTGGGCCCGCAAAACTGCCATACTTGCTGCCAACATTGCATTTGCACCAAGCTTGGATTTATTCACAGTGCCATCAAGTTCGATCATAGCTAAATCAAGACTTACTAAATTGGGCTCTTGGCCAATTAAGATAGGAGCGATAACCGATTCAATAGTATCAATTGCTTTAAGAACTCCTTTGCCGGCCATCCGTTGATTGTTATCGCGCAATTCATGCGCTTCATGTTTGCCTTTAGAAATTCCACTCGGCACTGATGCGGTAACATATGAGCCGTCTTCCAAGCTGATTTCACATTCAATGGTTGGCCATCCGCGAGCATCATAAATCTCTCTACCTACTACTTTTGCAATTTTCATACGCTACCCTTTTTAGCAAAAATTATTTCATACAGATACTATACACTCAACCAGAATTATTTGGACATGGTTTATTATGAGATGGGCAAAAAAAGAGGGCCTCGTTTAAAAAGAGGCCCTCTACAATAACAAGCTTTTATGCTTTATTGCTTATGATAATACTGAAAAGATTTCTTCCACGATATGAAACGGAAGTATATGCTTTTTGCTCAAATGCTCTAAAACCGCACTTCTATAATCTTGCTCATAAGTATTATGATCTGTTTCATTTTGAGGCTTAATGTCCGACCAGCTCACTATAGGCTTTTCCTTACTATTAAGACCCACGTGAATCATTCCTGCGTAGTAGATCCCATTTGAGATTGCCTGAATTCCCACATATTGTTCTGGGCTCCATCCACTGCCATTACCTTGTTGAGTAAGAGTTACTTTATCGTAAACAGTGTTATCTACTTTAAGAGTTTGAATATAGAAAGTTTTGCTTTCTTGCGGGAAAACCAGAGAACTAAAAAGTTCAGCTATCTTTACTAAGGTTGAATCAGTAGAGGGCTGTGCACAAGATACCGGCAATATCAGTTCTTTCACAAAAGTTTTAGGACGAGAAATGCCCGATGCGATCATGAAATTCTTAAAACCGGAAACATCAACTGATTGTTGAATTACTGGCTTATCAAATAAAACGCATTTAAAGCGAGTTTCATCGCCGCAAACCATTTGTAACTTTTCAGTCATGGCTGGCATTGCTGATGCTTTAAATACTGATTTATTATCCACCACCGGCTCAAAATATTCGCTGCCGGGCATACGAAGAGTAAGTAAATTATTTGCCCAGTGATACTCAGATGCATAATCTAAACATCTATTTAACTCATTTACCGATTTGAGCAAACGTCTCATTTTATTTTCCATGATCATCGAATTATTCACTCGAGAAAATATACCTTTAAATGAAACTTTTGAAGGATGTGCACCAAAGCTCACACTATTAGTTAAACATCCAGAAACAATAGGGAAACTAAATGTCTGAAACTTATCATCGCCAATGGTATAAATTGATCGCAATTGATTGGTACTTCCACCAAAACAGGTTTGGTAAACAAGAAAATCAGTTGAGATGTGATCTTCTAAAGTAGCAAGCAGCTTTTTGAAGTCTACCAAATTAAGTCCACACACTTGATGAGCGTCAGGAGCGCCATGCCCTACTACATACACTTTCCACTTATTGCTTTTATCATTCTTTAAAGTAGAACGAATTAATTCCGTTGAACTTTCAGACAAATCCGCAAAGGTGCGCGTTTCTTCCGGCTCATTTAAAGAAGAATAAAATTCAGAACCAGAAAGTGTATCTTTGGTTACATCAATTTCTCTCCATCCATCTAAAATGAATCCCGCGTTTAAGGGACTAGAGATCTTACGTTCTTGCAGATACTGCTTTGGAATGAATAATACTAAATTATCTTTCTTATAAATGTGCCATTCTGTCGGTTTAAAATAAGAGGTTACCATCGAAAGCGCATGTGCACTGGCAATCATGGGCGCAACTTTATCTTGCAACGCCGTGGCCATAATGTAACCACAAGCACCCAAATAGTATTCTTGCTGCTTTACATCAAGCACCATAATAAGATTTTTATCATCTGCTTTAGTGATAGCAGGGGAGCTGAGTAAAGAAGAAACCATCGCAAGAGGGAATGGCGCATTGCCCGCCTGAGCACATAATGCACTTAAGGCTAATGCAAGAGCAGTCGCTCTTTTAAAGAATGTAAAAGACATGGAATAACCTCCAAATATAAAATAACATTAATCCATTTAAAATTTGTTATTTAGTTTAAAAATATATTTATCTATAAATGTCACCATTCACAGAATTTTTATCAAAAATTTATTCACCCAAAATGGTATCAGTATTGATGTAACCTTCTACTAATGGCACTCTACAACCAGTGCGTTCAATCCAGAAATAAAATGGCTTATCTATCACCAATGGATTTCCTTCACGTACGCTAATAGGCACAAAGTGAAATCCACCACCAGCCTTAACGGCACAGCCTTTTTCGTCACAGGTTAACTGTAAATATTCTACTGCTTCTTTGAGCATAAAATCTTGTTTGGTACGCAAACCATTAAGCCATGAAATATCAATAAATCCTTCATGCTTAAATTGAGGCATAAGTACTTGGCTATATGCACGATGATCCGCTTTACGAAGACTTTTTTTGATTCTTTTTATTTTTTGCGAAAGATCCACCCCATTCAATGATTCATTCGAAAGGGTAGCGCAAAAATAATCACCAGATTTTGTTTTTATTTTTACTACCGGATGCTCATGGTATGCAGAGTGATAAACTTTGAAACCCTGGTCAAATAAAATGCCCTTAGCAGCTCTAGCATTACATTCATTCTTAAATGCCATAGGAACTGCTTCTGGCGTTTGAGCCCACAACAGATTTAATTGTAAAAGCGCAAGACTTCCAAATTCGCCTGTTTTAAATGGACTAAAAGTAATGGGAAGTTGATTTTCTTGAGCAATCTTATTCAAATCTTCATGATTATCTGAAGCCCATGATTTCAACTCTTGTGAATCTAAAAGCCTCATATCATGCTTAAGATCATAATTAAACTTTTTCAAGAATCCTTTTTGAGATTCGTTGACGGGTGTCCAGCGTGTTTGAGGTGGTAAAAAATTACCTTCTGGAGCTATCAATGCTGATGCTAATAAAATCCACGTATTAAAAAAACTCATAGTATCCTCACTAAATATTTTTAGTTTTTTTCATCTGCTCTAAGCAAACTTCAAATGCCTTTTGGGTAAGCACTGTTTCTTTCTTCCGCGCTATATAAATAGCCGTTCTATTAACTAAAGAAGCCATATCTGCACAGTTAAAACCGGCAGAGTTTATCGCAAGCACCGTAAAATTAACATCGCTTGCAACGCGACGATTAAACTTATCGGAGGCGTAATGTCGCAACAACGCTTCGCGTTTTGCAGCATCAGGAAGTGAAATTTCAATATGATATTCAAATCGACCCGGACGCTTAAGCGCTTCATCAATAAGCTGGGTGCGATTGGTAGCGCCAATTACAATGATATTTTCAGAACTATTAAAGCCATCCATCTGAACTAAAAATTCATTCACAATGGAATTAAGCTCTCTTCCAGCAGCCGAATCATCAGAAGATCGCGCTCCGATAGAATCAAATTCATCAATAAAGATAATGGCATGTTTATGCCCGCCGTACTTAAGCTCAAAGCGAGCCCATTCAAAAACCTCTCTCACGCGAGCAGGACCATCGCCTAAATATCTACCCACAAATGATGGGCCAGATTCTGCGCGGAACGCCGCATTCACTTCGCCGGCTAAAGCTCTTGCAAGAAGGGTTTTACCCGTACCCGGAGGACCGTAAAACAGATAGCCGCGCGGCATCACTGCCCCGGCATTAGTAAAATCATCAGAATTTTCGATAAATCTCTTTAAGTCTTCTATCTCTGAAGGAGCCCCACCAATAATATCTTTAAAGGTGATTTTTTTATTATTCAAGAGAGCCCAATCAGCGAGTGCAAAGCTATCCAGTTGTGCATCAGAAGAAGAATAGAAAGAAGGAGAATTAAGCCTTAAAAGAGGGGCTAAAGGGTTGGGTAATTGGAATGGACTCAAATCAGCCTGTGCTCCAGAACTGCAAAGGAGCCCCAGTGGAAGAACCATCCCCAGAAGAAATCTCGGTGATTTCATAGAAAACCTCACATTTTAGTATGAAAAATACTGTATATTTAGAGCATAGCTCAAAACATATTTTTAGCAAGGCATACAATTTTATATAAATATATTATTTTCAAATAGATAATTTATATTGATTTATTCCCTTTTTTATACCTGAATTAGTACAATTAAGAAGAATAATAAAAAAGGAGCATTTATGCATAATATTGAACCTCAGTACTACAAAGAAATTGTCCATATTCTCACTGATATATTCCCCGGAACTTTAATCTATTACATCCGTGATAACATTAAAGAATCTACCCAAGACGGCAAGCAGCCCGAAGTGGATATTGCCATTGATCTCGGCAGAAAGGTGGGGGATAAAGATCTGGGCCAAGCACAGCGAGCATTAGCAGAAACTCATATTCCTTACACCATAAATCTCTTTGATTTAAACGGTGTGAGCGAACATGAACGCAAGCGTATTATTGATAAAGCGCAAGCGTTGAAATTAGGATTGTAATTTCTTGCCCGGCATCATTTGCAAGCCATATTCTTTAAGTTTTTCAGGCTCAATAGGGCTTGGTGCTTCCATCATTGGATCAATGCCGCGTGCCGTTTTAGGGAACGCAATTACTTCTCGAATAGAAGATGCTTTAGTCATAAGCATGATCAAACGATCAAGCCCAAGAGCAATTCCCCCGTGCGGAGGGAATCCTAATTCTTGTGCTTCTAATAAGAATCCAAATTTAGCTTGCACTTGTTCTTTGGTTAATCCCAAGATGTTAAAGATTTTATCTTGTAAAGCAGCATCATGGATACGAATTGAGCCACCGCCTAATTCAATACCATTGAGCACCACATCATATGCGCGCGCTTTCACATCACCGGTTGGCAATGATTCCCAGCCCGGTTGTGGGCTTGTGAATGGATGGTGCACCGCATTCCAGCGTTTCGATTCTGCATCATGCTCAAACATAGGAAAATCGGTAACCCAAGAAAAGTGGTTCTGATCATGCGGAATAATATTTAATTTATTGCCCAATTCCAAGCGCAAACGCCCGAGCAAGGTCCATGCTTCAGCGTAGGGACCCGCAATTACAAAGAGCGTACTCTTTGGATTTAAGCCCGGTAAAATTGCTTGCGCTTTTTCATAGAAGTCCGCGGGTAAAAATTTGGCAACCGGAGAATCTACTTGGCCATCTTTGAACCGAATCCACAATAATCCTTTGGCGCCAATTTGCTGCGCGCGTTCTACCATGGTATCCAATTCAGAGCGGGCAAATTCATAATCAGCAACATGCAATGCGCCAATTTTACCATTCTTCTCAAGCACCGCTTTAATAAACTTTAATTCAGTGCCCTCAAAAAGGCTGGTGATATCATTAATCTTTAAATCAAATCTAAAATCAGGCTTATCAGAACCGTACATTGAAAATGCTTCATCAAACTTCATGCGAGGGAACGGCGTTTGAATATCAACGCCCAAACCTTTTTTCCAAACGTACTTGAGCAATTGTTCTATAAGCTCTTGAATATCTTTTTCTTCAATGAAAGACATTTCTAAATCGAGCTGAGTAAATTCCGGTTGGCGATCTGCGCGCAAATCTTCATCTCTAAAGCAACGCGCAATTTGATAATACTTTTCCATGCCTGCTGCCATCAAAAGCTGTTTATACAACTGTGGCGATTGCGGCAAAGAATAGAAGGAGCCAAGATGAATGCGAGAAGGCACCACGAATTCGCGTGCACCTTCGGGAGTATTTTTGGTTAAGATTGGAGTTTCAATTTCAAAAAATCCACGGCCATGCAAAAACTCACGCATCGCATAAATAATGCTGTTGCGCAATTCTAAATGGCTTCGCATTTCAGGGCGACGCAAATCTAAATATCTATATTTTAAGCGCAACTCTTCATCTACCTGCTCCGCCTCATCAAGCATAAACGGTAACGCTTTTGCTTTATTGAGGATAGCAAGATCGGTCACATGAACTTCAAACTCGCCAGTCGGAAGATCTTTATTAACCGTTTCGGCGGTTCTTTTAACCACTTTGCCTTTAACTGAGATTACAAACTCAGAGCGAAGGCTATGCGCTAATTCCAGCGCTTGTTTGCCAAAGCTATCGTTGAACACTAATTGCACGATGCCAGAACGATCTCGAAGATCAATGAATATAAGACCACCATGATCTCGACGGCGGGCAACCCAACCACAAAGATCAACTGTTTTTTCCAAATGTTCAGCAGTAATTTTTCCGCAATGAGCGGTTCGTGCATAGTGCATTGCAACACCTTAAGCAATGAAAGGAGAAAAATGTCTTAAAAGTCTGATTGTAAGCTTAGCATGCTTATTTTTAATTGTTAACACCTACTCGATATGAATGCCCAGCATAACTGCTAGAGCAGGATCACTGTCTACCCTTTTGCGAGCTTCTGGATAAGAAAGCGCTAAAGCGGGTTGTGCCTCATAATCAAGCAGTGCTCGCACGTTGCAATACACACCAGCACAAATGGCATGAGTAAGCGGATAAAAGACCACTCCTCCTTCACCATAATAAGCCAAATTAGCAGTGGCCCCTCGCGAGAGCATAAAACAGAGCAATTCGTGGCACTCCTGTTTTTCAGCCAGCTTATGTAATAGGGGGCAAATATTTTGATTTCGAGTAATATCAGAACTTATAGAATTCAAATCTTCAGGGCTTTTTGCTTGGCAAATCATTTGCACCGCTTCTGTGTATTTGCGATACATTTTTTCTTTCTTAATTTTATATTTGGACTCAAGGACTCGAAAATCAGCACGAAATTTGTCTTCATAATTCTTTGATTTACTCGCGTAGATGCGAGCTAAAATAGCCTCTGGCGAAGGAGCTTCTCGCTCCATTCCAAAAGGGTTGAGTACCGCAAGGACCACCGCAAGCGCTAATCTTAAGAGTTTTTTATTCACGCTTATCTCTCCATATTTGAATCACATTAACCATACATGATTCAATTGAGAGAAATAAACAATTCCAAAAGAAGGCCTGATAATTAAGGCTTTTTTGAAAGCTGCGCGAGTAACGAAAGCTCTTGAGTTAATAACTGAGCAACTGCGTGGCGCTGAATCAGAGGCGGATGAGTTTTATCAACAGGAGAACTAGAGCTCTCTGCGTGCTTTGTTTTATCTCGCAACATCACCCCTTCATATCCAAGAGCAAAAGAAAGCCCGCCAGTCAAGGCTGCTTTTATGTCTGCTCTTACTTCATTGCAACGGCTTAATGCTAATAAATTTCTTTGCATAGGAATTGTCAATTCTCCATGCCTTGCTTTCAATAACGCTTTTAAATCATGCTCTTCTGATATATGCCTTTCCAGATGATGAATCGCTTCGTGGCCGAAGGTCCATCTTTTTTCATGCTCTAAATAAGGTCTAAGACGCCTTGGTGTTACAAATACCGCATCATCATTTGCAGAGGCAGAACAATCGGAGTCTGATGCTTCAAGCAACGGAACATTTTTATCAGTAAACAATTTAAACACTTCACGCGCTTTCTTTATTAATCGAGAAGAAGCTGGTTTACCCATCTCACCTTCTTTTCTTTTTTTCGTTTGGGAATCTTTGAGCTTTAAAATTGCTTTAGCCGCGCGATTCAATTCAAGCTCTTCAGCGCTTACCCCAAAAGTTCCGAATCCATCAAGAACTGATTGCTTTGCTGAATCTAAAACATGATTATAAAACACTTTCGGATCACCACTTTTCTTAATGGGACTTATTATTTCTTTTAAAGGAGAGTCCAGGATAACCGGGACTCCCGCTACCATTGATGCAATCTTATTTACCGCTTCTTTTCTTAAAGCTAAGACCTTCTCATTTACTTGTTGCGCGAAAAGCGGAGAATGTTGACTCACCATAATCACGAGAAAAAATATTGAAATACTGTATTTTGTATTTAAAATAATCACTTTTGTAACATCCATTAAATTAAACAGAAAGGCCCCACTTCATTAGTGAGGCCTCTTTTTTTACTTATAAAAAAATTACTTAGAAGGTAAATTCCATACCGATGTTAATCGTATATGCCGTATCGTTGCCGATGTTTGGAATTAACGCCGGATCCCTATCAGGATTTTTGATAAAATTATCCAACGCGCGCTTTTGCGGAGGAGTTAACGGCTTACCTTTAATATCTTTAAAGTGAGTTCCTGGCAAGAATACAGAACCAATAGCAAAGCATTTTAAGCTTGCAAATGGATAGTAGCTCAAGAAGGAGTTCACTTCAACGCCTAAGAACTTGCTTGCTTGTACCGCCAAATCTTTACCGGTCGCAGCATCAAATTTTTTACCGGGGCTTGGCTCCCAATATACAAAGAAGTTAGGATTCCATACAAAACGTGTTTTTTTGCATGATGCCGGCTTCCAAGTGAGTCCACCGCCTACGAATCCTAAATTGGTAAATCCAGAAGAGCTTGATGCAAAATCTTTATTAGAAAGAGGATTCTCCGGTTGAGTTCCGGGGCGCTTTACTTTACCCACAGTTCCAAGCAAGAATACGCTTTTCACACGTTTACCTGCGTAGACTTCTTGCAAGCCGATAAATCCTTTAAAGTTGCTATCTTTCACCACAAAGTTAGGATCTTGATCACCAGATGCATAGCCAACGGTTCCGGCGATTTGCACTTCACGATTATAAACCCAATATGAAGCATCTGCTACAAACATCCAGCCTTCATATTTATTAGCATATCCACTGCCATTTGGCTCAGTGCGGAAACGAATTGCAGAGTTCTTTAAGTTAAGAGGACCAGTAACATAACCAAGGCTTGGCAGGCCTTGCGCCCCTTCAATTATTTGCCCATTTTGCAAAGAGGTTCCGGTTAGCGATGAATTGTTAATTGCTTTTTGACCGTCACTCTTAGGAACATCAGGAGCTTTAGCGCCATTAAATGAATTTGCGCTATCAACTAAAACTTGGCTATTAACTAAAACGGCTTGACCATTAAAGTTGTCTACCAAAATCTGATTTCTATCCCATGGTTTTACGAATTGGCGCCCGCGGTTAAACGCAGTATCAAAGCCCGCTTCAAACGCACCATTGAGATATTCGCACGCTAAACCAGCAGTCATTAACTTACTGTTTGAGTCTGCAACAAACTCAACGCGTTGCTCAGGATCATCGTTATACATAATGTAGGGTTCAACTGTTGCAGTACCACAATCATTATTAAACGCCGTCCAAAGTAAGCGAGCAGCAATTAAATAGTTATCTTTTCCAAATCCACGCGCAGGATGGTCTCTTCTTCCGATTTCTTGTCTTAAGATAGGTTTTGCAGTTTGCTCTAATGAATAGCTTCTGCTCTGCAATAAAGCGCCATACAAATCATACTTAAGAACTTCAGGAATGATATCTCCAGAAAGTTTCATACCAAAAGCAAACTGATCAATCATGCCATCAGAATAGAAACCAAGCGGACCGGGCCCAATTGCATATGCCGCACCCAGCGAGATACCGCGTCCCAACTCAAATGGGAAGGAACCAATAGTGAGGTAATGCTTATTTTCAAATCCAAGACCCAAGAATTCACACAATCCAACTTGCAACCAAATTTCTCGCATCCAGAAGAATAAGCGTGGTAGCGCGTGATGGTGATCTTTCATATCAGCGTTAAGGAATTGAGATTCTGCTGGCAAGGTTTGTGCCACAACAGGACTTCCCCAAACGGCGCGATTACGAACAGAAGTTTTAAATTCAGCAACCGGATATCCAAATGTTTCTTTTCCGTAAACTAAATTCAAGAAATAATCATTGGTGTGACGAAAATAAAAAATTACATCTTCAGGGACGTTGTTATTCAGAAAGGTGAAATTTTTACCCGCAAATGCTTCTGGTTTAAAAAATCCCCAGAAATCAATTTCTATGTCAGCATCTTTTTTTGTTAATAAGCATGTTTTTGCATCAAGAGAAGAAGTAATTAAGCCCAGAAAAATTAAGCTTATCAACCCAATCTTTTTAAGAGAGATCATTATAAAATAACTCCTGCCAATGCTGAGCAACAAAAAAGAGGGCCCTAGCATGGAGCGCATAAATATTACTAAAAATGTGTTTACGGGAAAAAACTAGCGGTTGTGATACATTGACTTATGTGACTACAACTGAGTTTTACAATAAATAGAGTAATAAACCCATTAGTTTTGTCAAACAAAACACAGTTAAAAAGGGCTTTTATGACGTCAAAAAAACATCGCCTCCTCTTGGGCGCGCACATGTCTATCAGCGGCGGATTAGAAAAATCGATTGAAAGCGGCCAATCAATTGGCTGCACCACCATCCAAATTTTCACCAAAAGCAATCGGCAATGGAATGCAAAACCATTAACGCAGAGCGAGATAGATTTATTCAAAAAAACCGCTCATAGTTCTGAGATTCATCCCATTATTGCACACGCAACCTATCTCATTAACATTGCTTCTCCCGATGAAAAAACAGCCCAAACTTCTACCCAGGCACTGGCCATGGAGCTTGCTCGCTCGCAGGATTTAGGCATCCATTATTTAGTTCTTCATCCGGGCGCATCCCTCAAAGGGACTCCTGCCCAAGGCATAAGCCGAATTATAGAAAACCTTAACTATGTCTTAGAAACAGTCCCCGGAGACACCGTTATTTCTCTGGAAACCATGGCAGGACAAGGATCGTCTCTTTGTTCCACCGTTGAGGAACTTGCAACTATCATCAAGGGCATTCATCATAAAAAAAGAATAGGGGTTTGCTTTGATACATGCCACGCATTTGTGGCGGGATATGATTTGCGCACTTTAAAAAGCTATGAACAAACATGGCACCATTTTGATGAAGTTATTGGTTTAGATAAGCTTAATGTAATCCATGTGAATGATTCCAAAAAAGGGCTCAACTCCCGCGTAGATCGGCACGAACATATTGGCAAGGGAGCGCTGGGACTTGAGGCTTTCGAACTTTTGTTTAATGACAAACGTTTTTTTGATATTCCCAAAATTCTAGAAACCCCCAAAGCAACAGAAGCGCCATTTACTGAAGACAAAATGAACATGGCGACCATTAGATCACTTTTATCAACAGAAACCAAAAAGATACTGGGATTGGATAATTAAGAGGAAAATGAGAAAGAGAAGGGCCAAGAGAAGGTGAGTAAAGTAATAGACAAGAACCTTAAAGGGAATTGAGCTAGGAAGAAACTGTAGTAGTAATCTTTAAAACTTCCTATCTATTACTTTCTCAACAAGCAGTGCATCTAACCATACTTCCTTGATCGATCTGTTTTTTAAGAGGAGTAACTTTCTCGATCAAAGACGCTAACCATTTTCTTCAAAAAACAACAAAAAATAAAAAAGATTTTTATATCGAATATTGCAACAACACAAAAATGCTGTATTTATGGCCATTTCTTTAATTTTATGATTATTTTTTTAAAAAACAACAAAAAAGCAACATTTCTCAAACTCGGAATAAAACAACATCCCTACCAAGAGTGCACTAATTAAAAAAGGCCCATCCCTAAAGGATGAGCCCTTGAACTATCGAATAATAATTATTTATTTTTTAGCACTTGCATCAGGACGCTCTAAGAAACACTCAACGCGATCTTCAACTTCCCAATCTCTAAAATCTTCTACCATAAACGCACATTCGTATCCCGCATGCACTTCTTTTACGGTATTTTTATCGCGTTGCAAGCTTGAAATTTTGCCTTCACCAATCTTTTTGGCTCCGCGCCAGATAACCACAGAACCATCACGAGAGAAGATTCCCTGCTTCACATATGCACCGGCAATCACGCCAAGATTCTTTATATCAAAGACTTTGCGCACAAACGCCTCGCCCACCTTAGTCCGCACCATTTTAACGGGAGCCATACTAATCGAGAGCTCTTGCAAGGATTCAAGCAATTTATAAATGATATCAAAGGATGCTATTGAAACATTATTTCTTTGCGCTAAAAGAGCAGCATTTGGCTCAGATTTAACATGAAGCGTGATAATGCGTGCGCCAGTATCGGCCGCAAGCATCACATCACTTTCGCTCACGCTACCGATGCCCGATTGCAACACAAAAAAGCCCTTTTCACTCTTTTTAGAAACTTTAGCAATAGACTCAAGCAACGCTTCTTTTGAAGAATTGGTATCAGTTTTTACAATAAGGGTAATATCATTTTCTGATTGATACGCGCGCTGTGATCCAGGTTGTCTATTGCCTGCCGCATGCTGCTTAGTCTTTAAATACGTGTCTTTATCAACCACTTCAAAATAGTCGCCAGCCTCGGGCAACTCATTAAAACCAGCAACTTGCACGGGCTGAGAAGCGCCCACTGAATTCAAGCGCTGGCCATAGGAATCAACCATGGAACTTACTTTGCCGGCAGTTTTGCCCGCAATAAAGTAATCGCCAACTTTAAGAAGACCTTGTTGCGTTAATATAGTTGCAACGGCGCCTCTTCCCTTTTCTAATTTTGATTCAAGCACAAAACCTAAAGCATTTCCTACCGACTGTGCTTGCAATTCCATAAGTTGTGATTGCAATACTATCATTTCAAGAAGCTTATCAACGCCCAATCCTGTTTTTCCAGAAATTGGAACGTAAATAGTTTGACCGCCCCATTCTTCTGGAAGCAAATTATGTTGAGTTGCAAGATCGCGCTTCACAATATCAATACGCGCCTTATCAACCTTATCAACTTTATTGATTGCAACGATAATAGGAACATTCATAGACTGTGCGTGTTTAAGCGCTTCAACAGTCTGTGGCATTATGCCGTCATCGGCAGCAACAACCAGAACTACAATATCAGCAACTTTAGTTCCGCGAACACGAATTTTTGAGAACGCCTCATGGCCCGGAGTATCAATAAACACAAGATTGCCTTGAGGAGTCTTGGCTTCATATGCACCCAAGTGCTGAGTTATTCCGCCCTTTTCTTTGGCCGCAACGCGTGTCTTTCTTATAAAATCAAGCAAAGTGGTCTTGCCATGATCAACGTGACCCATGATAACCACAACAGGAGTGCGCTCTTTTAGTTGTTCGCCGCCCGTTGCCTTAGCAGAAGCCTTTTGTTCTTGTGATTTTTCAACCACCGGTCTAACGGTAGGAACTTCATAGTGTTGGGCAATTCGCGAAACAAGCTCTTCTGCAAGCAACTGATTTTTGCTTGAAAGGATTCCCCATTTCAAAAGCGTTAAAATCAGATCACTGCTGGTTTTATTGAGCTTGGCAGCAAGATCGACTAGCGTATACGGAGCGAGTAGCAATTGGGAGACCGGAGCCGTTTTTTTCTCTTCGGCTTCACGTTTAGGCTCGACTGGCTTAGGCATAGAAGTAGGTTTTTGAGGTTGTTGCATCATAGGAGCTTTAATCACTTTCTTTTCTTCCTCTGCCATTACAGGCCTTGGTTGTTCCTTAACGGGAGCGGCCGGAAGGGGTTGTTTTTCGGGCTCACTTTTTTGAGCTACCGGTGGATTTTCAGATTTTCTTAATGCTTCTTTATTTAGAAGCTGCATGGCTTCATCAGAGAGAACTGACATATGGCTCGAGATTTCGAATCCATTCTTTACAAGAAGAGCAATAATGTCCTTTGATGATAATCCATGTTCTTTGGCAAATTCATATACACGCATCGGCAATTACAGCTCTTTCTGTTATAAAACCATCAATCAAATTCTTCCATATCCATAGCGATCTCATCGATATTTTGAGCAGGGCTTTCACTCTTAATTAAGTGAATGTTATAGCCACTCAAACGAGATGCCAATGAAATATTTTGCCCCATTTTTCCGATCGCCAAAGAGCGCTGGTCTTCATTGAGCCATACGTTGCAATTTTGATCGTCAACTATCTCAACTCTATTGATTTGCGCAGGCTTTAAAGAGTCGCGAATCAGAATTTCTGGAGACTCACTCCAAACAATCACATCAATCTTCTCGCCGCCCAACTCCTTAAGGATTGGCTTAATACGAGCGCCACCAATTCCTACACAGGTTCCAACAGGGTCGATATTTTTATCATGGGAAACCACAGCCACCTTAGATTTGTAGCCAGGAGTTCTTACAATTTTCTTAATTTCAACTAATTTTTCAAAGACCTCAGGAATCTCGAGCTCAAAAAGACGCTGTAAGAACAACTCTGAACCCCTATCAAGCACAAGCTGATTATCATTTCGAGGCTCAGGCAAAACCTCCTTAAGCAATGCGCGCACGGTATATCCTGCGGCACATTTTTCTCCAGGAATCATAAGAGACTTAGGCAAGAAGGCCAAGGTATCGCCGATTTTTACGGCCGCACCGCCACGCTCACACTTATGAATAGTGCCGTGGACAATGGTGCCTTCTTTATCTTTAAACTCTTCATAAACAGCAGAAGCTTCAATTCTTCTAATGCTATTGGCAATCACCTGCTTTGCGCGCAAGATCTCAATTCGCCCAATTTTTCCATCAAAGGGAACAAAGAGCTTGGACTCTAGTTCTGCTTTAGCGTCGAGAGCTTTTGCTTTGCGAAGGCTAATCTCAAATTCCTCGTCTTCTACGGTATTAACCACCTCTTTTTCAACCAAAATAACCATTTCGTTGGTTTTTTTGTCAAAATCTACCTTAAGGGTGAATTCCGGATACTTTTTGGTATAGGCAGCAAGCATTCCTTCGCAGACTATGCCGCTTAAAATGTCTCTGTCTAGACCGCGTTCTTCAACGAGTTCGTCAATAACTTCAGTGAGTCTCACTGTAAATGCCTTCTAAATTTGGAGTTGCTTGTTTGGTGAAATCTGTGTGCCGAATAAACAATAAAGATTTAATAATGAAAGTTGCACATATCGTAAGTGTATTATAAACCCCTATTGAGCGCAAGCCCTAATTGCACCCCGAGCTACCCTATGGTCTACCCCTTTTAGGCTTCATAAAGTCGGTTTCAGGTTTGGAGGGGGGCCCTTATTATTATATTTATATATATATTAATACTTATAATAATAATAGGTGAGGCGTTTTTTGGTGGATAACTTGGTCCTGGCTGCCCCTTTAGCTCGTCTAGATAGCGATTTGCAATGATGACCAAGTGGTGGATAACTTGGTGGATAAGTGGTGGGTAACTTGTGGATAACTTTTTGTTGCGCTCGGCAAGGCCGTTTGTAAGCCATGTTTGGATGCCTAGCCGTTCTATTTGCTGAATGAATAAGGGCATCGAATGTTGCGTGATTATTTATCCACCACTTATCCACCACTTATCCACCAAGTTATCCACCAGACTGGAAGTCACGGAACTGTTTTATAAAGTCCTGTCTCGTTTCACCCGGAATATTTTTTCTGTTTGTTGCACTGTCTTTATAGTTATGCGGTTTTCGATTGATTCGATAGTATCAAAAAATATGTGCAATCTTTCGCTATTCTTGTTTGAATTAACTTTTAAAAAAATAATATGCTAAAAATTCTAGGCATTTTGGCCCCCCTTCGTCTTGTTGCTTTTTTTTATGCGCTATATGAAAATTGTTTATCAAATGTACCTTATCTAAAGATAAAATTGCATTCGGCCATTTTTTTCAATAAGAATATTTTCGCAAAATCGCGCACTGTTGCAATCTCTTTTGAAATGTTTTTTGAAAAATTTAAAGAGTATCTCTTTTCTGTAGAAATAAATTGCAACAAAGTAAAAAACTGTTGCATCGGAGTTGTTTGATTATTTAAAAATATGTTGTTTTGATTGGTTTAATCGACGATTCTGTTTTTTAATCTTTTAGGTTTTTGCTGCTGGGCCCAATCTTTTTATTTTTAGATAAAATTTAAAAAGTGCTTCGGAGGTTAAAATTCCGAAGCACTTTTTAAAGGCTTTATTTTATGGATTTAAAACAAATGCGGTTAAGAACTTTGTCCAATTGTTTTTGGCAAAATTAGATTTCTTATAAGATGGGTGAATTTTTCGGTCCGGGAAGAAAATTGATATGCCCGAGGCATTAGGTAGGTTCGATCCGCACACATTTCTGATAACCACTTTTCTAATAATCGCTTGCCCTTCTTGCAGTATTCGTATGATTTCAGAAGCAAGTAAATTAGGATTTGGAAAAGTATCGCGAACTGATTTTAAAAGATTTTTATTAAAATGTAGCAGATCAATATACGTTGGCTCATTAAAGTGGGTGCAATTTCCTTTGCGCTTGCATTGACCAATAATATTTCTATACGTTTGTGCCTGATCGGTGGCTAGTGCCGCCGCCAGGGCATTGCCCAATTGGTCAACATTAGCTTCAAGTTGAGGAATAAGGGTAAGATCAAGCGCTGACTGAGTGTAATCAACAAACCCGGGATGATTTCCTTGCGGGCGGTAGGCGGTTGCAAATGCATCTACAATGTGAGATGCCAAACTATGCGCGTCAGGGGCGCCCTTCAGGAATGGCGATAAAGCTTCATCATATCTCCAGCCTGGGCCTGGCTCTACTTCTTCAGATGCGATTTGAATGTTTGAGTATCGCTTGGTGATTTCTGCAACTTCAAGCATTGCCATAAGGCAGGCATCGAAGGCGATGATCTCAAATTTTTTGCCGCCTAAAAGTGAGTTGGTAATTTCCCCGAGCGCCGCTTCTAACTTTTGATTGGTGAGATAGTCGCCCGTGCTATCATCCCAGCAAATTCCTTTAGGGTCATTGAGCGCTTCTATTAAATCAAGAAATCCAATAGTGCGATCAAGCTCAAACACATTTGCTTCTGCATTAAAATTGTAGAGCATTTTAGTGTCAATTTGTCTTCTTCCATAAGGATCTATGATACCAGTTCCATGATTCCAGAGAACAAGCATATATCGTTCTGCTGGATAATTAGTGATTGCCCAACGGCATGCGGAGATAAGCGTTTGAGGATCGCCGCTATTCATAGGGGTTTTTTCTTGCGGCATGTCGATTTGCACTGGATTATTTTTTTCAACGTAATAGCGGCGCGTCATTTTTTTGCTGCCGGGCATTCGAATATCAAGGTGAACGCAGATGTTCACGTTTTGATTTGAGCCGATAGTAGACATTTGCTTAATGTTGCGCGATGCATAGTCGCGCAGATTGTTGTCAGCCGCTGCGTAAACGATAAACGTCCAAGGTTTTTTCTCTTTTGAAATGGCTGGGTTAAATATCAAAAAAGCAAAAATAAAAAAACGCAAAAAAATAGAATTGTGCTGAAAGCGTACCATATCCCTACTCCCCTTTAATGGCGATGCCTTTTATACACTAAAGGTATTCAAATTGATGAGTGGGAAACAATATTTTTATTAAGAGGCCTGTTTTTTGCGGGCTTCAATGTAATTAAACCATGCGAGTGCAAAGGTGAGGCCAAAGCTCAGTTGAAAATCAAGAAAAAAGAGTTGTAGGGGATTCATTATGAGTACTAGCAGAGTAACCAATACAATTAAGTGGATGTAATGGGAGGGGGATTTTGCTAAGAGGCAACATTTATAAATAAGTACCATTAAGAGTGCGCGTTCAAACGAAACGCTTGACCAAGAAAGAAGTGCGTAAACCAGAATAAGAAGCAAAAGAAAGAGCTGTTTAAATAGATAGGTAAGCGGAAGCAGGCTCAAAAGAAAATGCCAAACAATCACAAAAATAACTAAATGTAATCCTGAGCGCGCAAGATAATGGCTGGTGCCCCATATTTTAAACGGCTCTTTGGTGGTATCCATTTGTTTTTTTACTGCAACGCGATTTCCCAGAAATATTGAAGAGAAGAGTTGGAATGTTTCATAATTTATTTTGGATCGCAAAGATTTAAAAAGCGATTCTTTGAAATAAAAGAGCGAGCGGTTGAGACTAAAATTGGGGCGCTCAAGAAATTTATAATTTAGTGATTCAAGAAAAAGCGTTGCACAGATCTTTTCTTTGGCTAAATAGGTAGTGAATGATGTGTTTGAAATTGGTTTAAAGATCACGTTTGTAATTTCTATCCTATCTGCAACCAAAAGATCCGGCCTGCTATTTACATAAAGCGCAATGGTTTGCCCGCAGGGGATCCATTGATCTTCTTTTTGAAGCTGATCTACTTCAAGGATCATGCGCACATTGAATCGAGGATTTTGTATTTTTTCAATGCTGGAAATAGTGCCGCGCAAGCAAATGGAAGGACCGGCAACAAGAGTCTGGAATTTCTGCTGATCTTGCAGCTGCAAAAAGCAAAGCAAAAAGCCAAGTAAAAGTCCCGAACTGGCAATAAAAAAGAGCGGCTGCCAGAAGCCTTTTTGCCAGCGTTGCCATAATCCTATTACACTTAGGCTGATTGCAAGAGCAAGTGGAGCCGTATAAGGGAGTGCCAAAAATCTGCACGATATGCCCGCCATAAGGAACAATGTTGCATAAAATAAATAATGAAGGCGGGGAAATATAAAATTTGTTACTATTAGGTTCATTAAAACAGTATATATTTAAAGGTTTTTCTTGTGAATCAGATAAAAAAGCATGTGCTCTCTAATGGGTTGACCATTTTAGTATATTCTCAAAAAACTATTCCCAAGGTTGCAATACAACTTTGGTATGAGGTGGGTTCTAAAGATGAAAAAGATGGAGAAAGAGGCCTGGCGCATTTGCTCGAGCATATGATTTTTAAAGGCACTGATATTCTTTCTGAGTCTGATATTAATCTTATTTCCCATAAATTATCGGGCAATTGTAATGCATTCACCGGTCATGATTATACTGGTTACCTTTTTGATTTTCCTAAGCAAAACTGGAAAATTGCGCTGCCGCTCTTAGCTAATTGCATGCGCAATTGCACCTTTAAAGAAGATTTATTGAACGCTGAGCTTAAAGCAGTAATCCAAGAATTAAAAATGTATAAGGATGATTATCAAACCAGTTTGTGCGAACAGATTTTAAGCACGCTTTTTAAAGAACACCCGTATCACTATCCTATTATTGGTTATAAGCAGGATCTATGGAGCATCACCCAAAAAGGATTGCTCGCATTTTATAAGAAGCACTATACTCCCAATAATGCAACACTTGTGATTGTAGGTGATGTAGACGAAGATGAAGCTATTGCACTCGCGGAAGATGCTTTTAAACACATTCCCGCGGATCCGGAGTATAAAAAAGAGGTGCACGCATTTACTCCTGATATTCGTTCCTATTCGATCATACTGAAGCGTGATGTGCAGCAACCGATTTTAATGTATGCATGGGTGATTCCCGGCTTAAAGGCAAAACAATCGCATATGGTAGATGTGGTGCGCTGGATCTTTGGTGAAGGTAAAGGATCTCGCCTTTATAAAAAATTGGTAGACGAACGAGAATTGGCGACCGATTTACAAGTAGATCTTTATGAAATGTTTGATCAAAGTGTTTTGTTTGTGAATGTTGACCCCGTAGATGAAACGGTGATTGATGCAATTACTCAACTTATAAAAGATGAATTAGAATTATTGCATAAAGATGGAATCAGCGAGCATGAATTGCAACGTGCGCGCAAGCAATCCCATATGGAGCATATCAGTCTTTTTGAAAATAGCATGAATCTTGCCTATGAGATTGGTGGCTCATTTTTAGCAAATAAAAACGAAAATTCTCTTTATGAATATATTGAATTGCAACAGCAGCTTAGTAAAAAAGATGTTGATCAATTTTTTAAAAATTATTTGCGTCCTTCGGTAATGAGCAAAGGAGTAGTATTAGCGCTCAATGAGCAAGAAAAAATTGAATGGCTTGCGATGCAAGAGCAATCGGATAAGGAGGATGAGCGTATTCTTTCGCGCAAAGTTCGCGAAACAACCGTGGAATGCGGTGCGTATGTTGAGCAAGTTATTGCGCAGGAGGCGGTTGAATTTAAATATCCTCGAGCAAAAACATTTGAACTTTCTAATGGCTTAAAATTATTAACTCATTCAAATAAGTTAACGCCTAAAATTTCATTAAGACTGGAATTTAAAGCTCGCTTTTTTTATGATCCTCAGGGCAAAGATGGCTTAATATGCTTTATGAGAAGTATGTTGCTTGAAGGAACAGAAAAATATAATGATCAAGAATTGGCTGATGCTGCTGAATCTCATGGTATGGGCATTAGTACTTCTGGAAGCGGGATTCAAATGACCGTTCTTAAAGAAGACTTCGATTTTGCTTTGCATCTTTTGGATCAATTAGTTACTAAAGCAACATTTCCTAAAAAAAACTTGGAAAGAGTGCGAATTCAGATTGAATCAGACATCAAAAATTTCTGGGATGAGCCTACCGAATTTGTTTCGCAGCTGGTAGATTCTGAGCTCTATAAAGATCATCCATTCTCCAAAAATATGCTAGGTACGCAAGATACTATAAAGAAGATTACACAAGCTGATTTGATCGATGCGTATCGCAAATACAGTACTCCTAAGGAAACTCGATTGGCAATCGTTGGAGATCTTGAAGGAATTGATGTACATGAGAAAGTGAGCCAGTATCTTGGCAAGTGGCAAGGGATGGAAGTCTCTGATTTAGAGTATCCTTCTCTCAATGCTGTAAAGAAAAAAGATTTGAACACGTATTGTAATCGCGATCAAACAGTGCTTTGCTTTGCCGGACGTTCTGTTTCACGTCTTGATAAGAGATTTGATGCCTTATTGCTTTTTGATCAAATTTTTACCGGCGGTGTTTTAGGCTCTATGAGCTCATATCTTTTTCAGTTGCGGGAGCAAACAGGTTTATTTTATACGATTGGCGGATCATTGGTCCGTTTAACCCATGGATCTTCTAGCCAACCGGGCATTGTGTTTTTGCGTACCATAGTTTCTAATGATCGGCTTGAAGAAGCAGAGCGTATGATTGAGCAAGCGATGATCGAATGCAAAAAGAAGCTTAATGATCTTGATATTGAGCATGCGCGCAATGCACTCGTGAACTCATTGGTTGATCATTTTGAATCTAATTATAATATGGCAGAAGCATTTTTATTTATTGATCGATTCAATTTACCCGCGGATTATTTTGATACCCGCTTAAAAAATTTAAAAGCAATTAGCAAAGCTGAGATTGAAGCTGCGGTGAATGAAGTTTTAGATCCAAATAAACTCATTCGTATCCGAATTGGAAGAATTTAGGCAAATAAAATAACCTCCACTTAAGAAGTTATTACTTAGAAGCTTGTTGTGCTATATGTGCATCAAAAAGCTCTAATAATTTTGACGCGGTAGCTCTTTTGGCTTGGTAACCAGCTTCGCAGCTTTCTTTTCCGCATGGGCACTCATTTGGTGCCGATTTAAAATGCGTGGCTATATCATATGAGCAGCGAGCTACTTCTTCTTTGTTTTCAGGATTGGTGTCTAGTTTTGGATTTGCTCCAGCCTCCAAAAAGAGTGAAACTAATGAGGTATCACTAGATTGCACGGCGTCGTACGTTGCTAAATCTAATGGAGCAGCTTTGAAACCATTCCAAATTCCCACTTGGTTAGGATTAGCCTTGCGCAGAAAAAGCAATTTTAGAATGGTAGTCACTTCAGGCTTGATGTTCAGATGAGGGCAATAGCGTCCCATTATTTTTAATAGTGGTGTGCAACCTTGCGCATCCGGAGTATTAATGCTTTGCGGGTCAGCAAATTTTTTAATGGTAAGGATATCATAAGTTTCTAGCGCATCATGAATAGTGCGTGCGTGTGGGGCAAACATGGCCATCAGGCGTGCTATGTTTGCATATATTTCTCCAGAAGGATCTTGGTTCTCTCTGCATTGAAAGGTGGCTTCAGCGGCGCTCCAACCGGTATGGATTTGATTTGGTAAAAATGGATTAGCTTTTTTTCCAAGCAAATATTCAACGGGCGCGAATCTTCTCTGAAAGATCGCCAATGATGCCGCTTGCATGAGAGGAGAAGCTAGTTCTGCGGTGGTGCTTCGCCTGTCAGTAAAAGCTCTTAGGCTGATTAAATAGTCTGGAGCTGCTGGATCAAACTTCTTTTCTTGTGCTTGCTTTGCTAGCGCGAGAGAAAGTAAACTTGCGTGTTTTTCGCGATCGGCAACGTTCACATTATTTGAATCAACATGCTGTTTTAATTTCTCAAGATTGCATGTAGATGCAGCATCTGTAGCTTCAGGAGTTGCGCCTTCTGGCCTAAAAAGATTTGCATATATAGCTTTCATCTCCTCCATTGAGGAGTAAAATATTATTTGTCCTCTTGGCCCTGGGGTTTGTTTTGGCTGCTCTTGATCTTCACGAGGATCAACCATTGCCCGTAAGCTAACGCTGCTTAATGAAACAAGTAAATAGACTGACAAAATAATTCGTGACATAGAGTTCCTTTGTTAGAGAAGTAATAAATTATTCTAAATTGAGGCTTTTAGTTGAGATTTTTCTTGCTTCATGTACATCAAAAAGTGCAACAAGATTTGCGGCAGTTCTTCTAAGAAGAACATCTTCGGGCGGGAGCCTGTCTACACTACGCATGCTTGGTTGCGTGCTATAATAACGTGCCATTGCATACGCTGAATTAAAAGGAGGTTGCATAGTATCTGGATCTGCTTCAAGTTTTGGATTTGCGCCATGTTTTAATAGCGGCGGAATAGCAAGCGTATCGCCAGTTAGCAGCGCAATTTCTGTGGTAAAAAACAAAGGAGTTTTTTTGATTCCCTGTATTGCTCCTACTTGATTGGGGTTAGCGCCTGTTCGTAGCAACAGATCTAGTATTTGATAGGTTATTTGCCTTGTGCTGGCAGTATAATTAAACACTACTCTGAGCAAAGGAGTAAGTCCTTCTTCATCAATCCTGTTTACGGTTTCAGGATTTAAAAATCTCTGAATAGTTAAAAGATCATAGGTTTCAAGCGCTTGGGGTAAATTTTTAACTCGCTCACAAAACATCGCAAGAACACGTTTTTTTCTAGCGACTGCATCGGTAGGCAACGGAGAATTTTTAAGTTGAACCGTGAGGCCAGCGGCGCTTGATCCCAGTGCGTTTTGATCTAATGTAAATGGGTTACCGTTCTTTGAGAGTAAATATTCCAGAGGGGAAAAGTTATTGCCCAAAATTGCCGCGCCCACTGAGTAGACAAGAGGCGAGCATTGCTCTTTCCCTTCTGTTTTTTCGTGGATTGATGCACCTTGCGCTATTAAGTAATCAGGAGCAGATGTATCAAAATGTTCTTCTTCTGTCTGTCTTCTCAATGAAAGAGAGAGCAAACTTAATCCTGATTGACTCTTTATTATGTTTACATTGGCGGGAGTTACATATTTTTGTAATTCAATCAAATCACAACTTTCTGCAGCCTCAACAGCAAGGTGCTCTTTTTGATTATAAAGTGCCTGATTTGAATGAGGTAGAGCACGGTTGACTAATAATACTATTTTTCTTGTTTTACGAGCCGTAGATGGCTGCTCTTGCCTGTTTCTATTGGAATCTTCCATTGCATACAAGTAAGTGGTGTTTAACGAACAGGATAAAAAAATAGCTAAAAGTAAACAATACATAAGGACCTTTGATGATGAGCAAATAATTATTTTCTATAGTTAAACTCGCGTTAGTATAATGTAATATCAATAACAAGTTTAGCTCTACTTGTGTGATGACATTGCATAAAAATTACTCGTTAGTTTTATTTGCGAGATGTGCATCAAAAATTTCAAGAAGTCTTGTTGCGGTAGATTGGGTATTACCAGGACAGCTCCCCCGCGAACAAGGGCATAAATTAGGAAGCCTCACAAGATCCTTTGCCATATCATATGCGCAGCGAAGTTCTTCTTCAGGCTCATCTGGGTCAGTAATAAGCTTTGGGTTAGCGCCGGCTCCTAGAAACAATCGAACAACCGTAAAATCATTATGAGTCAGGGCGTATCCAGTGGCTACATCCAATGGAAGAAGTTTTAAGTTGTTTAGAAACCCGGTCTGATTTAAGTTTGCAGATTTTCTTAAAAGTATTTGTAAAATATTTAGGGTTTCAGTTTTATTATGCTCGTAGCGGGCAGTTGCTTTAAGCAGCGGGGTGCAACCGTGAGCATCAATAGTATTTACTGTTTGTGGCGTAGCAAATCTTTCAATGGCGGCAAAATCTGAGGAATCGAGCGCTTCAAATAAATTGCCCGCATGAGATGCGGAGTGCAAAAGATTCGCGCAAAATCCTTCCAATCCCTCCATGAAGCTCCTGGTTAGTATTTGGGTTTTTTGCAGCTTGGAATCATTTTGATTTTCTTCTTCACTATTCTCCATTGCGCAAGCATAGGGAATAAGAAACAAAAGTGAAATTACATAAAAAATCATTACTGAAACCTTCTAAAAAACAAAAGATATACGTTAGACTATTACCATTGAAAAAGTACCGAGTAAATATTAATGAGGGATGAAATTATGAAAAAGAGTATACTAAGAGTGGGGAAAACCCTGCTCTTATCGATGATATGGCTGGCAAATTTAAGTAGTAATATACTTTTTGGCACATTAAAATCCGGACTGGATCAAAATTTAAGTAAAAATCAGGAAAACATGAATATTAAAATGGATCAAAATCAACAGCCGCATGTGTTTAAAAGAGTGCTCGCTAATGGCATGACGGTCTTGGTGCGTCCGGTTCATGCATTGCCAAAAGTAACGCTTCAAATTTGGTATAACGTTGGCTCAAAAGATGAAAAAACGAGTGAAAAAGGCATCGCTCATCTTATTGAGCATATGTTCTTTAAGGGAACCAAGCAGCTATCTGAATCTGATATTAACGTAATCACCCAGATGCTTTCAGGCTCTACCAACGCGTTTACTTCTCATGATTATACCGGTTATCTTTTTAATATGCCGGTGCAAAATTGGCATCAAGCATTGGCTCTTTTTGCCGATTGCATGCAAAACGTGAGCTTTAAAGATGATCACCTTAATTCTGAAATGAAGGCAGTGATTCAAGAGCTCAAAATGGGGCGCGATAATTATGCTCGTTCGCTTATGCTTGAAATGTTCTCTGCAATATTCCCCGATCATCCATACCATTATCCGGTAATTGGCTTTAAACAAGATTTATTTGATGTGCATGCCGATCGCTTACGCGCGTTCTATAAAAAGCATTACTGGCCAAATAATGCAACATTAGTGATCGTAGGAGATGTTGATCCAGAAGATGCGTTTGCACAAGCGAAAAAATATTTTGAAAAAATTCCTGCTAATAAAGATTATAAAAAAGAAGAATTCTATTTTAATAAAGATATCATTTCGCATAACGTAACGCTCTATCGCGATGTACAGCAACCATTTGCAGTTATGGGATATGTGGTTCCTGGATTACAAACCAAAAACGAACATTTGTTTGATGTTATTAATATGGTATTAGGCAGTGGAAAAGGATCCCGCCTTTATCGCAAGCTTGTAGACGAGCTGCATTTAGTAACCGATTTAGGCTCGGCTCCATGGCTCTTGTTTGAGCATGGACTTTTTATGATTATGTTTGAGCCTAAAAATGTGGCGGATATTCCCCTCATTCATGAGATCGTGCAAAAAGAGATAGATGATATCGTTCAAAATGGATTAACCGATCAAGAATACACTCGTGCGCTCAAGCAATCGCTGCGTAGTTATTATAATCTGCTCGAGAGTATTGAAACGCAAGCGCGGGAGATTGGCAAAGCATACCTTTCAACCGGCGATGAAAATTTTGCGTTTCAATTTTTGAATGAGCCAAAAGAAGAGGTTGAAAAACAGATTCAAGAAATATTGCGCACCTATTTTAAACCATCGCTTATGCATACCGGATTGCTGCTCCCTCTTTCTGAGCAAGATAAAAAAGAATGGGCGGCAATGCAAAAGAAATCAGATGAGTATGATACTAAATTTTTAGCGGCGCGCCCGCGAACTTCACCCATTGAGGCGCCATCTTTTGCAAATAAGGTAAAGGTAAATGAAGCAACACGATTTGATTTTCCCAAATATCAAACGATGATGCTCAGCAATGGTATTAAAGTACTTTATTATTGCAATGACAATACTCCAAAAATCGATTTGATTTTTGAGCTTAAGGCAAGAAGCTATTATGACAGCCAAGAGTTGCCGGGCATATATAATTTCGTTTCTTCATTATTGCTTGAGGGCACTAAAAATTACACCGCAAAGCAGCTTACTGATGAATTAGAAATGCGTGGCATGAATGTGAGCGTTGCTCCAGGCGTAATCATGATGAATTTGCTTGCGTCTGATTTGCAAAAAGGGCTTGAGCTTTTAGAAGAGATTGTTGCGCGTCCTCGTTTTGATGATGAAGAGATAGAGAAAGTGCGCGAGCAACTTCTCTCATCAATAAAATTTTTCTGGGATAATCCGCGTAGTTTTGCAAAACAACTGGTAGAAGAACATGTTTATAAAGGCCATCCATTTGCTAAAAATACGTTAGGCACAGAGGAATCAATCAGCAAGATTACTAAAAATGATCTCATTGCATTCCATAAAAAATATTTTAGCCCTGATGGCGCGCGTCTTGCGATAGTCGGTGATATTGGTTCCTACGATTTAAAGCCTTTATTGGAAAAAACGATCGGTCAATTTAAGGGTCCAAAAGTTGAATCTATCGCTTTCCCGGCGCTTGAGCCTATTAAATCGTGCGAAAAGATTCATCCTATTAATCGTGATCAAGTAGTATTATGCTTTGCAGGACTTTCAGTAGATCGCAAAAATCCCGATTATGATAAGTTGTTACTTTTTGATCAAACCTTTGGAGGCGGGGTATTAGGTTCGCTGCATTCAAAGTTGTATCAATTGCGCGAGCAATCTGGCCTCTTTTATAATATTAGTGGTTCGCTTGTTTCGGGAGCTACCGAGCAGCCGGGTATGGTGAAGGTGACCACCATCGTTTCGCTTGATCGTCTTGCGGAAGCAGAAAAAGCTATTAAAAAAGTAATTGATGAAGCAGTTGATCAAGTGACCGATCGAGAGTTCTTAGAGGCAAAGCGTGCGATTATCAATGCGGTGGTGGATAATTTTGCATCAAATGCGAACATGGCTAATGTTTTCTTGAGTATGGACCGTTATGGATTCCCGGCTGATTATTATGATACTCGAGCAGAAAAATTATCTGCGATTACCATCGATCAGATGAAAGAAGCTGCTAAAAAAGTATTGCGCAATGAGGCAATGTTTACCCTAAAAGTCGGCAGATTGGAAGAGAAAAAGAAATTATAAACTTTTTCTTAGCGTCTCCGCAGAACTTTTAAGTAGTTGCTGCTCATGCTCGCTGAGTTTGAGCAGCAATTGTTTTTCAATGCCCGTTTTGCCAAGAATGCAAGGAAGGCTCATGCACAGTTGGTATTCTTCCGACCAGCAAGAAAGCAGGGTGATTATTTTTTGGTCAAAAATTATATTTTCAATCATTGATGCCACGCAAGATGCCACCCCATAAAAAGTAGCTCCTTTGCATGAAATAATCTCATATACACGATTACGGGCTTCTTGGGAAAGTTTACTGAGTATATTTATATCTAAATTTGGATGTTCAAGTATTGGTGTTCCTGCGATAGAGGAAATTGACCATGCGGGCACTTGCGACTCTCCGTGCTCTCCTAAAACATATGCATGTATCGAGCGCGGGGACAGTTTTAGATGTTCTGCGATAAGCTCTCGTAGGCGCATGCTATCCAAAATAGTTCCTGAGCCAAAGACTTGAGTTTCTGGCAATTTTGAGAGCTTGAGTGCCTGCATGGTGAGAATGTCTACGGGATTGGTGACCATAATCAGAATGGCATCTTTTTTAAGTGGCGTTATTTGCTTTATGATATCTGCGATGATTTTTTCATTTTGTTGTAAAAGTTCGATTCGCGATTGCCCAATGGCTTGGCGTGCTCCAGCGGCAATAATAATTATGTCGGCATTTTTTGCATCCGTAGGAGCTCCCGATTTTATAGTTGATGTTTTGTAAAATGGCAGAGCATCCTGCAAATCCAAAATTTCACCCTTGCATCGCTTTTCATTAACATCAATTAAATCAATCTCTGCTGGAAGATTGCGTTGCATTAATGTGTATGCCAAAGTGGTTCCTACAGATCCTGCTCCAATGATTGCTATTTTTATTGCATGCATTACTAAATCCTTTTATATATAATTAAAATAAAGCAGTTTTTAGCTTATGTACTGATATTTTAGGATATGCATGAATTATATAAAAAGAGTTTTATTCGCAGCCTGCATGTTAGCGGGCTCTATTTCAAGTGCAGTCGAAAATGATACTTTGCGCGTTAGTTTAACATTTGCAAGCTGGGATGAATGTGAAAGAGTTCGCCAAGAAATTGCTGGTGAATTTCTTAATGAATTTGAATATGGTGTTTCTAAGGGCGCACTCGATACAAATTTTATTTGAGGCTCGCTGCTGGCGTTACAGAGCGGCTTGCACAGCAAGAATGGCTCAAGAGAGTTCGTGAAGGAAGCATTCGAGAATACAATAAGGCACAATTGCTACAGGCAGGTAAATAGATGAAAAAATTATTATTTTTGGCATTACTTTCAGTAGCATCGGCTTCTTACTCCATGGAAGAGTATTTGCTGTATCAGGTTGTGGTTACTCTTCCTCAGGGGCATTTACATCAAGAGGCTTTAGCGCGCTTAAAGTTTAAATTTGATAGTCTGGAACATAGCATCAGAGAATTCCCCGATAATGAAGTAGTGCTTATTGTTAATTCACCCAAAAAAGAAATTTTGCAAAGGCTGCAAGGTGATGAGAGCTGGGCAAGTAATTATAAGGTGATTCCTGAGTTTATGACCGGAGGGCCGGGAGGAGAGCGGCCGGATTTTCTGGATCAAGATCCAAGTACTATGAGTGAGCGAATGCGAGAATATGTAAAAGATTATAAAGCAACGTATGGTGAATAACATGAAAAGATTATTATTTTTGTTCTGTTTGATTTCAGTGGCCGTTATTCCCATGGCCAGAAAAAGAAAAGTAGAAGTAATGCCCGCAACCAAAGCTGAAGACTATACGCCCTACTATATCGAGATAAAAAAGGTGAAAGCTTCAAGCAAAAAACCCATTATGAATGCTTTAAGGCTTAAGCTTAGTGGTGTGTTGATTGATAAACAAGGCTCATTTGATAAAGGTACAGTAACCACGTGTGCCAATGCCTCAAAAAAAGAAATTTTAACAAATATTCAAGATCAACCATGGGCTGATAAGGTTGCGCTTATCCCGATTCAGATTCTTAGTCCAGATTCAGATCACCCAGAGTTTCTTGATCAAAATCCAAACACTATGAGCGAACGCATGCGCGAATATGTGCAAGATTATAAGGCAACGTATGGTGAATAACATGAAAAAGCAACTATTATTGTGTACGGTATTAATTTTTAGTGTTAATAGTATTACTTCAATGCAAAAGGCTGCTTGGGAGAAGGCTTATTGGGTATTTCCGGTAAAAATAATAAAGCCAGCTAGTTCCGTTCCGGTAGAAACAAAGCCGGTTAATCCATTGAATGAGATTTATCGAATCATTGCTGAAATCTTTAAAAATGATTTTTTGTTTGGAGTTGTTCGCAATGATAAATTACTAATACACTTGAATGAAAGATTGACTGAAAATGAAATTAAAAGTCGCTTAGAAAAATCGAAATTATTTAATGATGGATGTCTTGGTAAGGAACAGGAGTTGTTGCTCAATGCAAGATCAGAGTCCCAAGGACCTATAAAATTTATTGTCCTAGCAGACGGACAAATATATTTTGTTCCAGACAAGGATTCGGAAGAAGAAGATGAAAAGAAGAAGCCATTGCTCACTCCACCACCAGCACCCATCAGTCCAGTGCACACTCCACCACCAGCACCAGCAGCCATCAGTCCAGTAAAATCTTCTAGTATGCTCGCAGGCCAAATAATGCGTCTTAAAGAAAAAGAACAGCAAGAAAAATGCAAGAAAAAATCTCGATCTCTGATTTCAATACAATAATCTGGAAATATTATGCGGCACATGGTCGCCTCTTTGAGTGGCGCCATGCAGATGATCCCTATAAAATTTTTATTTCCGAAGTAATGTTGCAGCAAACGCAAACAGCTCGCGTTGCAATAAAATATCCTCAATTCTTAGCGGCATTTCCTTCTTTTGAAGCATTAGCAAATGCATCATTAAAAGACGTTCTTTTGCAATGGCAAGGCATGGGATATAATCGGCGTGGCATGTATTTGCAGCGTGCTGCTCAAACTATTGTGCAAGAGCATGCTGGGCAATTGCCAAATGATCCAGACATTTTGGTTACACTTCCAGGAATTGGTAAAGCAACGGCAGCATCAATCTGCGCATTTGCATTCAATAATCCTACTATTTTTATTGAGACCAATATTCGCGCAGTGTTTATCCATTTCTTTTTTCATGGTCGTGATGATGTGCATGATAATGAAATAATGTCATTAGTGCAGGCTGCTTTAGATCAAGAGCATGCGCGTGATTGGTATTATGCATTAATGGATTATGGCGTGATGCTAAAAAAGACGATAGTGAACCCAAGTAGAAAAAGTAAGCATCATACAAAGCAAAGTAAATTTGAAGGGTCTGATAGGCAAATTAGGGGCATGATCTTGAGAATTTTAACTCAACATGATACCCCAATTTCTTATGATTCTCTTATTGATCAGCTTCAAAAAGAGCCAGAGAGAGTTTCTAAAATTGTTGATCTGATGATCAAAGATAAATTGATATCAATTACGGGCAATCAGAATGCAGGATTGCTGCAGATTGCTCTTTAATTTTTTTAAAATATTCTTTCTCTTCTTTTCTTAATTCTGCCATGGTGCACACTTTGTTGCCAGAGCCCGACGGGAAATCATACCACAGTGTGGCTCTTTCGTATTCTTTGCGAGCTCTTTTTTCAGCTTCTTCTTTAGCATATTTTTCTTCAGCTTTTCTTTTGCATTCGGTAAGAAAAATTTTATAAGAGGCTTCTTCTTGAGCGGCTGTCGCATACTCAGTAAGCTTTTTTTGAAGATTATTAATAAAGATAGGATGCTGATCTATTTCCATTTCTTCCAACATAGTGAGGCCGGCCTTGATTTCTACAAGCAACAAATTTCTTCGAGAAGGAGAACCGGATGGGGATGTTTCTCCAGAGTGAGTTTGTTTTGCGCGAGAGCCAGCAGCGCTGCTTAATGCCATTTCATCGTTTTTTCTGGAAGAGAGTACTGATCGCGGACTTGCTTCTGATGAACCTGACTTTAGCTTTATTGGAGAACCTATAAGGCTTAAGGCGCTGTTGCGGCTATCAAAGCTATTTGAGTCAGGGCTGTCAGAAAAAGAAACTTTTGGAATTATTAATGAGCCACTTCTTTTTAATAGAGCTTGCGTCGGTGTTGGTGGTGTTTCAGAACCAAAAAAAGTTACGCTTGAACTCATTAAAACAAATAAAAAAATAGTACGAGTAAAATTCATATGGTGTTGCCCTTGGAAAAAGATTGGAATTCCTTAGTAAATTAAGGTTTTCTGCACAGGTTGTCAAATAGTAACCTTAAAATTTGTGCGGAAATTGCTGTGTAATTCCTCGATCTAGCTCATCAGCAAATTCCATCGCGCGAGTTAAATCTTTTTCAAATAAATCGAAAACTTGTTGTCTGTTTTTATTGGCAAATGCATTTTGAAGTTTTGCGTTCAACTCTTTTTCGGAGTTTAAATTTTCTTGAATGCTTTGAGTGGAAGTGGCCCATGTGGGATTAAGTTGTGCAAGTAATGTTGCAAATTGTTGCGAATCAATTTCACCCTCAAATCCTTGAAGCAGTTGAGTTGCGGCTCTTCTATCATAATACTGTGCTATAATATTGCTGATCTGCTCGTTAACGTTTGTTAAACGATTTTGCGCAATTTGTGCATCTGAGTTATTCCAGTTTTTTGCGGCAACAAGTTCAGCGTTATAAAAAGTACGTAAAGTAAAAAGATTGCGCAGCGTTTGATTAAGGCTGCTTATTTTTTCAACACGTCTGCCGATTGAAATTGAACAGAATCTTGAAGAAAAAAGATAGCCGCAGGCAAAGCCAAGAGCTAAAGCCGTTAAGAATCCAAATAATACTCTATTTTTGCTTAAAATCATGAAAACTCTCCTTTAGTAAAAATGCAACAAGCTTAGCCTAATATGAATTTATAAAAGCGCAAAGTTTGTTGCTTGCATGTGCAACGGCTTGAATAGTTTTTGAGCAATTTTGCTCTGCGAGTTTAATGGTAAATTGAAAAGTTTTTGATTTATTGTATGATAGATCTTGTTTAAATTGATTAAAATTGGTTGCTCCGGAGCTCTATGAAACGCAAAATATTTTTCGCACTTGTAGCATTCTCATCTTTATTGCCTGGGGAAGAATGGATTCATCCTGGATTTAAAAAAGTGTTTACTGTTTATTACCAAGGAATGAATAATTCTCAAACACAAGGCGCAAAATATACCGGTCAACGTGGATTTATATCGCCAACTACTGGTGAGCATGTGGTTTGCAGTAAGTCTATTGATATTATTAACCAAATTTGGGTGAAACCGGAGATTGATGAAGTGGTGCCTGCGCCAACTCAAAGAGACTGGAATTCGCTCATGCTGCAACCCAAAGCATTTCTTTATAATATATGGCAACGCAGTCATGAAATTGCTACAGGTTTTGGAAATCGGCTTTCGGGAATCACTGTGGTAAGCCGGCAAGATTCTAAGAAATTAACTCATACCATAGCATCTCATTCATTGGCGGTCTCTCAGATCAATATTGCCCAAGAGGGTGATTTAGCGAGTCATCGTGCCCGATTTAATTCTTTGCTGGCTGAGCATCTGGATGCAGATACTATTTTAATGGGAGTTTCGCGCGGCGCGACAACTACTTTTATTGCTGCCGCACGTTTGAATAAAGAAAATCCTTCTCAGCTAAAAAATACTAAACTGATTCAGCTGGAAGGATGTTTTGATAGTGTGGAACATACAATGCGCGAGCGCCATCCATGGCTTTTAAAGCATGATGTTTGCGTAGATGCACTTCACACAGTTGCTTCAAAAGTAATTGCGCATGAAAGAGATGGCATTGCGCCCATTAAAGTGGTTGAGGATTTTCCAAAACATATTCCGGTTGCATTTATCACTTCATTAATGGATAAACATGTTCCTGCAGCGTGCACCAGGGAGTTGGTTAAAAAGTTAGTTGAAAGTGGGCATAAAGAGGTCTATCTTTTAGAGCTTAAAAAATCTTGCCATATTGGCTATATGTGTGATGATGCGCAGGATGCGGCTGATTATCAAAATTTTAGCCATGCATTGTATAAAAAACTTAATTTGCCTCATATTCCTGAATACGCTGCGGCTGGCCGACATTTACTTGCTGTAGCAAGGCAGAATGCTGAATCTTTAAAGTAGAATTTTCTGTAAGAAAACATTCCATCGCCGGACCTATTCGTCACGATAGGCTTTGATGTTTCTATTTGTAACGAATAGCGCAGAAGAAACCCTGTTTTGGCCATTTTTCTTGCTTTTTTTGACCATGCTGGCATATTGAATATTAGTAATATTTTACTGGTTGCCGTACGTCTTTTAAGGAGGTTTTTATGAAAAGGGTGTTAAATTTGCTTGGCGTCATTTTTATTGCTTTTGCGGTATCTGCGTCCTGCAGTGCTCCTGCAATGGAAGATGAGTTTGCGCAGAGAGATTGTGAAGAAATCTCCGCCGAAAATTTAAAAAATGATGAAATAAACTTTTGGGCTAAAAAAATTAAACAGAAAAAAACACAGGATTGCGATGGGTTATATGAAGAGGCACTTTCTCATTACTTAAAGGGAGATGAGAGAAAGTGGAAAGAGATGAGATCAAAGCATCGATCATGCGTAAAGCCATATCAAGATAAAGCGCGCCTTTTGGACTTAATGATTGAAGAGCACAAAAAAGAAAAATGTGGGGATTTTCATTCTAAATTTATGCATTCAACAGGAACGCGTGAAGAATTTATGAACTATTTGGATTGTGCAAAGCCATATGATAATAATGGGCTCAATATTCATCGCTTGAAACAAATAGAAGATGACGCATCGCTTGAAGCGCAAAATAAAATATGTAATTGCCTAATGCAGAGTCAGGATCGGGCAACTTCACAGTTCTTGAGCTCCTTGCAATACAATCGTCCAATAGAATTTACAGAACAACTACGCTCCCGAATGATTCGTGCGGGAAAGGCGTATACTCAGTGCAAAAAAAAGTATCAAAAATTTTATATTTCCAAAAAAATAAAAGAAAATCTTATAGGTATAGAAGAGGCGGAACAGCATAACCCTGAAACCGTTGAATTTCGCAAAAAGATAGGTTGTGAATGGCAAGCTCAAAAATGGATGTTTTTATATGAAAACGATCGCTTTTCTGGCCAAGAGGAATCACAAGCAACTAAGGCAGCTTATAAAGAGTTACAGGCGTGTGGATGGTTATATAGTACGTTTATAAAAGCGATCGAAAAAACTGGCTTTTTTAAATAGAAATATCTTTAATGCACTATTCTAATTTTCTTTAATAAAATAAAATCCCTCGATGTTTGTCGAGGGATTTTTCTTATCTCAAAACATTTATTGCCCAATAATTAATCGTAATCAAAGTAATACTAACTCTTTTTGATCTTGAATGTGTTTTATACATTTTTATATATTAATTTTGCTTTTGCGCTTTCTTTTGCATGATCAACTATAGGTCGCGGATAATTTTTGATTGCTTGCGATTTTTCTTTATAGCAATTATGGATAATTTTAGGATCCACGTTTTTTAATTCAGGCACCCATTGTTTTATATAATGGCACTCCTTATCAAACTTCACTTGCTGCAGCCAGGGATTAAAAATTCTAAAATAGGGCTGCGCATCGCATCCGGTGGAAGCGGACCATTGCCAGTTACCATTGTTTACGGCAGGATCATAATCAACTAACTGTTGTGCAAAATATTGCTCGCCCCACCGCCAATCGATATGCAAATCTTTTACTAAGAATGATGCCACAATCATACGCACTCGATTGTGCATCCAACCGGTTGCATTTAATTGTCGCATGCCTGCATCAACGATAGGAAAACCGGTTTTGCCTTCGCACCACTTTTCAAACTCTTTTTTATCATTCTTCCAGGGCAACTTATTATATTTCTCGTGAAATGCTTGGCCAAATACAAATGAAGAATGGTAGCCCACATGGGTAAAAAAATCGCGCCAATAAAGCTGTTTGAGGAGTGGATGATTTTTGCCAAGCTTTTGCGCGATAGTCCAATATGCTTCTCGGATGGAGATGGTACCAAATTTTAAATGTGCAGAAAGATAAGAAGTGGGTAGATCCGGATAATCGCGGGTCTTTGAATAATCTTCCAGCGCATCAATTTTTTTCAGAATTTTAAGCGCTTCTTGTCTACCCCCGTGGATCCAGATTTTTGGATTGGATGCAGGAAGAATTTTTTTAAAAATTTCAGCACCAGAGCTCGATTTAATCGGCTTGCTATAAAATGTACCATTAATTTTTGATTGTGGTGTTGCAACGGGTAAGTGCAATGCTCGTTTATAGAAAGCAGTAAAGATTGAATAGGGTGTACCGTTGCCGGTTAAAATTTCTTCTGGCTCATGCAATAAAAGATCATTGCAAGAAATAAATGCGCAATCATTTTGAATGCATACTTTTTGGATTGCCTCATCGCGCTTGATGCTAAAGGGCGTGTAGTCTCGATTTACAAAAACAGCATCGATAGTCTCTTCTTTGATGAGTTTATGTACTACTTCTGCCGGAGAGCCATAAAAGAAATAGAGTTTACCGCCACGTTTTTTTATCTGATTATGCAAATCTTCAAGTGATTCAATCATGAATTGAATTGCATTCGCGCTGCGATAAGGGTTTTTCTCTTCCACTTGCGCTCGATCAAAAATAAAACAAGTAATTACCTCTTTGCTTTGTTGCAAAGCTTTTAAAAGGCCCAGATTATCAACAACTCTGAGATCACGCCTGAAAATAAATAATGATTTTTGTATCACTTTTTGGATTCCAATTTATTGGTTTCTTTAATAGGCGCTTCTTCATTGTCTAATTCGAATCCATCGGGAATTGCAGAAGTAGTTGAAGGCTGCCTTTTAAGAAGCCCTATTTTGCGAGGAGATAGTGAATCGGTATTTTCAGCAGGATCAATCCAATCGTCTTCGAAGAATTCTTCTTCTTCCTTTGTTTCTTTATATTTTTGAAGCACTTTAAGTTTTGAAGCGGACAATGGAGATATCGGGCCTGATGGAGGTTCTCCTGCGGCCACGCAAATTGGTATTAATAGTATCGTTAACACGATTAATTTCATAAGTTCTTTCCTATTCAATTCTTTCATACGCTTTACTTCTAAGTAGAGCGCATATTCTTCCCGCATTTTTATAGTGCGGAGAATTTTTATTACCATTAAACTGCTTTTTTATATCCTGGGCAATTTCAAAAACTGCGGGATCAACGTATTTGGTGGCATCTTCCAGAAGAGCTGCCAACTGGTTGCTGAGTTGGATAATATCTTGGGTATTTACAAAGAATTTTATAGAAGACTTTACCTGTTCCACTTCCAGATTCATGGCAACGTTATTAAGAGCAGTTATCAACACTGCCTCGGCTAAGGCTTTCTTTAACATGAGTACTCTTTATATATTTAAGTGCGGTAGTATTACTCTCTCTTTTGAGTAAACTTCTACTGTCTTTTTAAATATTCCCGCCATTTCTAGTGCATTAGCCAGCTTAGACAAATCTATGGTGCTTGCAAACCTATCGAGCATAGGTAGTGATAAATATTCTTCAAGATCTCTATTAACGCGCTCTTTGCCAAAACGGGCTACAAGCGATTGAGCATATTTGCCTTGATTCAATGAGAAAAATCCTTCTCGGAGCTTTTCGCCATTGGTCTCTTGTTCTTGCGAGGTTATAACGCTGATGCCATGAAGTAAGGTTTCACTTTTGTGATAAACTCCATTGCCCGCATATTTGGTATTCCAAAAGGGAAACGTGCGAGAGGGGAAATCTTCCAGCGTGATAACAGCACTAATTTCCTGCGCAAGCGTGGCCTTATGATACGCTTGCAACGATTGAGTTTCGTATTTTTTGCATACTTCTTCATAAAGTAAGGGGATTGATTGCTCAAACCCTAAAAATAAAAGCAGTTCATCATGGAATCTTTTAAGGTCGTTGCAATTTCCTGGTACACAGAATTCAAAAATAGGGCACGTAGATTCTTGCTCTGGCGTGCTATCATCTTGATAGCGGGTGGAGATTGAATAGACTCCTTTCCATTCCGGATTCTTGAGCATTTCATAATCGAGGCAAAGCAGATTTGATTGTGGGAGTGGAAATGGAATATTATTTACTGCAAATTGCCCAATACTTTCTGCTGTTTGGGTTGCAAAAATGGAAGGACGTGATTGCGCAGGTACCTCGATAAACCCCTTTTTATCTTGAAAAAATGAACGCAAAGAGCGAACCATAGCATTATAGTGAAGTGTGTTCTTCATACTTTCCCCTTTTTTTGAGAATTGACTCCTAAAAGACCACAAATTCCTCAAAATCTATCGGAAAAAAGATTATTAAGTCAAAGAAAAGAAAAAGATTGAAGATTTTTCGGCTAGTGCTGCATAATTCTGGAAATGAGTTGAAGTGAAACTAAGGAAATATAATGGTAAAAAATTTTTTTAAAATAAAAGTAGTCATTTTTTTATTTTGTTTGTGGTCTATTAGTTTGCAGGCCAAGCCACGCGTATCAATCATTGTTTCTCTCTTTGAGCGAGAAGCACTGATCACTCAAACCATGAAAGAGTTAACGCGTCAAACTATTTTTAAATCGTGCGAAGTTTTGCTTATAGCGCCTCAAACATCTGATAAAGTTCTTATGGGATCACTCAGCAAACAATATTCTCAGTTGCGCACCTTTTACTTGCCGGGCAGTTCTGACGAAGTGGATATATTAAATACGGCGATTCAAAATTCTAGTGCAGATTTTGTGGTAATTGCTCACGCGGGAGATTTGCATCAAAAAAATATGTTGGAGCAGCGGGTGGCGGTATTAGAAAGAGATTCTACTATTGATTTGGTGTATGCCGAGTTTTGGTGGAACTATGAACCGTTTAAGAAGGAAGTTAAAAGTTGCGATTCAATGAGATTACCAGAATTTAGCGCTTATTTTTTTCCTACCTGTTTGCCGTGTCCGGGCTCAATGTGGCGCAAATCTGTTCATCAAAGATATGGATTATTTACTAAAGAATTTTCTACTAAAAATATCTGGGCATTTTGGAGAAATGCAGTGGGCAGCGGTGCATTATTTCATAAACTTCCCACGCCAGATTTTATCCATTTTATTGATACTGCTGAGATTGTTAAGAAAAATTCATCCCTGGCGTTGCAAGAAATGGCCGATGAGCAGGCGATTATTGATCGCTACCCACTACCGGTATTTACAAGTGGTCAGCAAAAGCAGTTTGTGCTGATAGTGCCATCGTATAACAACCAGAAGTGGTATAAGCGAAATCTGCATTCAATTTTTATGCAAAATTATACCTATTATCGCATTATCTATATTGATGATGCGTCCAGCGATAATACATTAGCCCTGGTTGGGCAATACGTAACTCAATGTTATCAGAGCCATCGCACTACGATTATTAAAAATTCGCAACGAACGGGCAAAGCGCTGGGAAATATTTGTAAAGCATTGGAATGTTGCGATCCATCAGAAATAGCAGTCGTTATTGATGCGGACGATTGGCTTGCTCATGAAAACGTGCTTGCTTATCTTAATCATATCTACCAGGATTCAAATGTGTGGATGACGTATGGGCAGTTTTGCCTATTCCCTCATCAAATTACCGGTTGGGCACGCCAAATTCCAGATGAAATTATAAAAAATAATGCAATTAGAGAGTATGATTGGTGTACCACTCATTTGCGCACTTTTTATGTCTGGCTTTATCAAAAAATAAATAAAGAATCGTTATTGTTTAATGGGGAGTGGTTCCCTATGGCAGGCGATATTGCAATGATGATGAGTTTAGCAGAATTAGCGGGAGTTCATGGCAAGTGTATTCCAGAAATTCTTTATAATTATAATCGAAGCAATCCTATTAATGCCGACAAGGTGAATAAAGATTTGCAAATGCGCTGTGAAAAAGCAGTCCGTTCGGGCAAAAGATATGATCCATTGGAAATTTAGCATTTCTCGACTGCGCTCGAAACGAGCGGAATATTAATTATCACTAAAAATTGGCCTAGTAGCAAGATAGGTTTAAAAGCCCGTTCGTGGTGCCCTTCGACAGGCTCAGGATAAAATCCGCCAGCCAGCGAGCGCCGTGCCCGCCGTAGCTTGCCGAGTCGTAAGACCCGGATAAGCGTAGGCAGGGTTATCGAACCATATAAAAAAGTTTGAATCCTATGAAATATATCGGCCGTATGGATTCGAGACGCCTCGCTTTGCTCGGCCCTCACCACGAACGGCCTTAATAGAATATGCTTAGACCAGAGCTTGAGGTTTTTAGAAGAAGCTAGCACTAAAAAAATGGGCTCAAGATGTTCTCTTGAGCCCATTAATCAAAATCTAAAATAGATTAGTAGCGTTTACGACGTTCGCCACCGCGTGATCCGCCTCTATCGCCACGGTCACCGCGATCGCCACGAGCTCTGCCTCTACGGCCGCCACGATCGCCACCGCGATCTCTATCGCCGCCTCTTCTGCCGCCGCGACGTGGGCCAGATGAGCCCCAATCGTCATCAGAAACAGGAGCAAGCGTGATGCGTGTTTTTTGACCGTTAATGCTCTTACCTTTAAGCTTCTGCAATAACGCTTCAGCCATTTCAGAAGGAAGCTTAATAAAGGTGCGGCGTTTGATTACTTTGAGTTTTTCTAAGCTGTCAGTATCGATTCCGCCTTCTTTGGAAAGGAAATCTGCCACATCTTCACGGGTAATATCATCATCAGTACCAAGGTGAATCATTAATTCTTGTAATCCATCATCAGTAACTTGGCTGTCATCATTTTTATCAAATGATTGGGTGCTGGTGTTTGCGAAGTTGAAATCATCTTTTCTTGTTGCAGGGAAGAACTTTTCTGCAACCGTTGCAATTACGATATTGGTCAATTCTGCTGCATCAAAGCAACGAACTGCTGCTTCGACTTCAGGAGCCACGGTGCTGGTCTTTTGCGCAAGAGTTTCAAGATAGTCGCATGCTTTTTGCATGTATACTTTCTTAATATCTTGAGCGGTTGGCACATCAAGTGGGTTAATGGTGAATTTGAATTTGCGCTCAAGCATTCTGATATGACGCACTTCATTTTTGCCACCAATAAAACTGATTGCAATACCTTCTTTTCCTGCGCGGCCGGTTCTACCAATACGGTGAACATAGCTTTCATGATCGTTAGGAATTGAATAGTTAATCACGTGGGTAAGATCAGAAACGTCAATTCCACGTGCCGCAACATCGGTTGCTACTAAGATGTTAAAATCTTTATTTTTAAATTTCTTAATTACTGCATTACGCAATCCTTGGCTCATATCGCCATGAAGTGCATTTGCGGGATAGCCTGCTGCCGCTAATTTTTCTGCTAATTCAGCAGTTAAAATTTTTGTTTGGCAGAAGATAAATCCATAAAATGATGGATTGCTATCAATAAATCGGCACAATGCCTCAAATCGGTTTCTGTGAGGAACCATAGAGAAGTATTGCTTGGTGTTTGAAGCGCCAATTTGTTGCTTGCTTGCAGTAACACTCACCGTATCTTTCATATGCTCGCGCATAATCTGATTAATACCAGGCTTAATAGTTGCAGAGAAAAGCCAAATTTGGCGTTCATCAGGAGATGCCGCTAAAATCTCATCCATCTCTTCTTTAAAGCCCATATCAAGCATGATATCTGCTTCATCAAGCACTAAAGTCTTTAAGTTTGCAAGAGAAAGGGTTTTGCGATTCAAGTGATCATTAATACGCCCAGGGGTTCCCACTACAATGTGAAGACCTTTTTTGAGGGAGTTAATCTGATCTCTCATAGAAGCGCCGCCGTAGATTGCATCAACGGTGATTCCCATTGGTTGCGCAATAGGGCGTAAGCTTTGCATAATCTGAACCACGAGCTCTCTGGTTGGAGCAACGATAAGCGCTTGAAGGCGTTTATCTTGCGGATTGATACCCTGAATTAAAGGAATACCAAAAGCAAGGGTTTTACCCGTACCGGTTTGCGCTTGTCCCCAGAAATCGACTCTGTTTGAGCCCAAAAGCATAGGGATAGCTTTCCCTTGAATTTCAGTCGGGGTAGTGAACCCAAGACCATCAAGAGTGGTTAAAATTTGAGGATGTAAAGGTAGTTCCTTAAAGGAATTAGTCATAAAAAATCTCTTATATTATTAGGGTTTTTAGCTTGAAAAAGCTGCTGTGATAGCGAATATCCACGATACTGATGCTGTTAAGCGCTAGGGCACCGCTATCACTTGCCCTAATAGTATTCCATACAACCCTAATACAGGTAGAAAAGTTTGTCAAGGCCAAAATTGCCCAAAAAGGGCTATTTCCGCGATATTTGGTAAAAATTGCAGATATTCCCATAACTCTCGGCAAGATTTCAAATAGAAAAGATAAATGTTGAGTTGGGCATGCCTGCTTTGCTAAAATGGTAATAGAAAAGGCCTTTTGAGTGGCTAAAAGCCTCTATTTAACCCATCGGTGGAGAGAGTAATGTGTAATAAAAAACTGTCTATTCTTTATTTGGCCATAATGCTTGTATCTGGTTCTATTTTGGCAAAAGGCCGCCCGGCACTCCAAGGGGCAAATTATTCATTAAAAAACGCCTCCTCATTATTAAGAGAAAGTCCATCCTATAGAGGGTATTTTGATGATTTGGAGAAAGCAGAAGATTACGTGAGAGAAGCAGCGAGATTGATTCCTGCTCTTGAGATCGATGATTTGAATGTAAAACAACAAATTTATAATGATGTAAATAGCGCTTTGGCAGCATTTAAGAGTTTTATAACGCAAACCAATGACGGTGTAAGAAAAAATCAGGCTCATTTGGCTGCAGAAAAGGCGGTAAATCATGCGTTAGAGTTGCTTAATTCTTATTCTGGAGAGAGCAATGTTAAATAAAAAATTATCAATATTGGGCTTGGTAGTAATGCTTATTTCGGGTTCGCTTTTGGGTAATGCTACAGCTCTTTATCTTCAAAGAGCAAAGTTGGCCGCAAAAAGAGCATGCTTAGTTTTAAGAAATTATGAAGAGGGTCCTAATCCCTATTATAATCGCTCTGTGAATAAAGGTAGAGATGATGTTTGGATCATTATTAATACGCTTCCTTACTTAAATGCAGCCGACAACGTGAGAGATAGGATGGCAGCTCTCTTGCATAATGCGCTGAATGAATTAAAAACTTATGAAGATTCGAAAATTTCAGACACCAATAATATCCATTATCGCAATGCAATACGCGATATAGAAGAAGCTGAAGCGTTAATTGATTCGTTGCGGCCGCAGACTTGTGCGATTCAGTGAAATAACAAAACTATTACTATCCAAAAATTCTTGGTCGACAATAACTTTATATTTATCGCTAACTTTAATAAGTTTTGTTTATTTTGTGAGCATATATTCTTAAGAAATCAACTCAAGTGCTTCTTCAACAATTCTTGAATTACTTTTGGATCGCCTTTGCCTTTTGTCTTCTGCATCATCTGGCCTACAAAGAAGCCAAACAATTTCGCATTTCCGGCTTTATAATCAGCAACTTGCAGTGCATTGGCAGCAAGCAATTCTTTAACAATCGCTTCAATTTCTTCAACAGAACCGATTTGTTCTAGGCCTTTTTCTTTCACAATTTGCTCTGGCGATTGGCCGGTTTGGCAAACAGCGGCAAAAACTTCTTGAGCTGCACGATTATTAATCACGCCCTTCTCGAGTAGGGTAACAAGGCTTGCCAGTTTGTCTGGGGTCATTTTTAATTCATTAAGAGGGATTTTAGATTCTTTGAGATACCCCATAACATCTCGCAAGATTAAATTAACAATCTGTTTGCTGGGGTTAAGCTTATGAGCTTGTTCGTAATAGTTAGAAAGCTCGATATCATCAACTAAGATTTCTGCTTCATATGCAGATAATCCGTTTTGATTCATATATCTTTCAAAGCGATCATACGGAAGTTCTGGCATGGTTTTTTTCACATCAGCAATCATGCTTTCGCTTACTTCTAGAATTGGCAGATCAGGATCTTGGAAGTAGCGATAGTCTGCGGCTTCTTCTTTTGAGCGCATCATGATAGTTTTTTTATTTTTAGTATCCCAAAGGCGAGTTTCTTGGCGGACTTTTTGGCCGCTTTCTAGCAATTGAATTTGGCGTTCAATTTCATGCTCAACCGCATCGCCAATAAACTTGAATGAATTAATATTTTTAAGCTCGGCACGAGTTCCCAATTTTTCTGCGCCTTTTTTGCGAACCGAAACGTTGGTATCTGCGCGGAAAGCTCCTTCTTCCATGTTGCCAGAGCAGATGCCCAAATATTGCACAATTAAGCGCAGGGCGCGCAAATATGCTTTGGCTTCATAGGTACTTGAAATATCCGGATGGGTAACGATTTCTAAGAGCGGAGTACCGGTGCGGTTAAGATCCACAAAGCTTGCATTTTCATGCTCAGCGTGAATATTTTTACCCGCATCTTCTTCCATATGAATACGGATCAAGCGAATCTTTTTAATTGATCCATCTTCTAAGCGAATCGGAATAAATCCGTTGCTGCAAATAGGATCTTCATTTTGGCTGATCTGATAATCTTTTGGTAAGTCAGGATAAAAATAATGCTTACGCGCAAACGCACATTCTTGTGCGATAGAGCATCCGGTTGCAAGGCCGGCTTTTATTGCATATTCCACCACTTTTTTATTTAATACCGGCAATGCACCCGGTTGTGCGGTACAAATATTGCAGATATTTGTGTTAGGATTCTTGGTTACTTGATTCGGGCAACCGCAAAATATCTTGCTGTTTGTGGTGAGTTGAACGTGAACTTCAATACCAATATTCAGTTCATAATCCGGATAATGATCCAGGATTGAAGGCGTTTTTGACATGTTATTTTTTTTCGATTTTGAATTGGTTGAGGCTTAAATTTTTATCGCTTACCAAAGTTATTTTGCACTTATATAATTTCTCAAGGGATAAAATGGCATTGTATTCGACGCTGGTCAAGTGTTCAAAAACTTCTGGATTGAGACGCAAGCCCACTTCAAGGCCACTTTTTTGATCTCTGAGCTTTTCTTGTAATTGGCGCAAGATCAATTGGCTTTCGGTTTCAATTGATTTCACGTAACCAAGACCTTTGCAGCAGCTGCATTTTTGCATCATTTGCTGTTGCAAGGTGATGCCTGAGCGTTTACGCGTCATCTGCACGAGGCCGAATTCAGAAATTTTTAACACCACCGATTGGAATTTATCCCCTTCGCGCAGCGTTTTTTCAAAAAAGCGGAAAAGCTTTTGCTTGTTTGAGCCGGATGCCATATCAATAAAGTCAATAACAATGAGGCCGCCAATGTTGCGCAAGCGCAATTGGCGCACAACCTCTTGTGCAGCTTCAAGATTTGTGGCAAGAATTGTTTCTTCTAGGTTCTTTTTGCCCGTAAATTTTCCCGTGTTCACATCAACTACCGTCATCGCCTCGGTGGTCTCAATAATTAAAGATCCGCCCGATTTAAGCGCTACTTTCTTCTCAAGAGCCGCTTCGATCTGTTTTTCGATACCAAAATGCTCAAAAATTTGCGAAGGGCCTTCGTATAATTTTATACGTTGACTATATTCGGAGGCGATCGCTTTTACGAATTTATAAATCTTATTGAGGCCTTCTTTGCTGTCGGTAATCACTTCTTCAACATCGTTATCAAGGTGATCGCGCACCATTTGCAATGGAAGTTCGATATCTTGGAAGATCTTCTCTTTAGGTTCTGCAGCCTTAAATTTATCTTGGATATGATTCCAGGTATCAAGCAAGAAGCTGATATCCTTAGCAATCTCAGAATCTTGGCGGCCATCGCTCGTGGTTCTAATAATGGCGCCCATGCCTTCTGGCAGCGCTTGTTTCACGATATTTTTAAGCCGTGCGCGCTCTTCACGGTCTTCAATCTTTTTAGAGATGCCGATGCGAGGAATATTGGGCATTAAAACTATAAAGCGGCCGGGAAGCGTAAAGCAAGTGGAAAGCTTTGCCCCTTTTTCATACACTGGTTCTTTGCTTACTTGAACCAGAATCTGATCCCCTTCCTTGAAAATCTTGCCAATATCGATCTGAGATCGGCTGATCCGCGGAGCGGGTGCGGGAGTTTCATCATCGTCCATTTGGCTATGTTTGCTAATCTTTTCGATCGCCAGATCACGATCGATTTCAGAAATATGCAGAAATCCAGCCTTTTCTTGGCCGATATCTACAAATGCGGTTTGGATTCCGGGCAGAACTTTAGTCACAACCCCTTTAAAAAACGCTCTTTCAAGTGGATTTTCTGTGTGACCTGCAAAGTATACGTTTTGCAGCAACCCATCAGAGGTTATAGCAATTCTTGTTTGCCAGGGATTTTCATTAATTAAAATTTTTTTCATGTTGTTTTTGCCATTTTTGAAATTCTTTTCTTCATCACTATAGCATATTTTTGCAGATAATGAGTAGAAAATCGGCTAAAATTGTGATAAAGTCCCTATGCCGTTAAATAAAACTAACACTTTTTTCCTTTCAACTAGGGAGTACTCATGACTAAACAATTTCTATTAGCATTAACTATTTTGGCATTGGTTCCAGGATGCTGGCAAAAAAAAGCGGAACAAAGGGTAAATAAAAACGATGTTTTAACGGATGTTGATATTCCGGTAGCAGATGCAAACATTAAGAGCTTTTTTGATGCCGATTTAGGTGATATGGCTCTCGCGGATAACGCAGTTGCCTTAGAAAACGATGATGCTCAATATGCCTGGATCGATGAATCGGGCAAAAATAGTGGATTCAAAAAGGTTTATTTCGATTTTGATAAATACAACATCAAAGCAAGTGAAAAAGAAGCCGTTGCGCAAGACGTTGCTCGCATGAAGGAATTCATGAACCAAGAGCAAAAAGATGGTAAAGCGGTTCAATTCGTAGTTAATGGTAACTCTGACCATGCGGCAGGTTCTGATACCTACAACCGTATTCTTTCAGAAAAACGCGCTAAAACTTTGAAAGATTGTGCAGTTGCCCAAGGCATTCCTGCTCATAAAATTAAAGTTATCGGTCGCGGATCAGATGTTCCTGAAATGGTAAATGGTAAACCATGCTCAGGTGATAGAGATCAACAATGGCCTAATCGCCGTGATGAGATTCAAGTAATTCCTGCGGTTGCAGCGTAATTATTTAAGCATTTTAAATACATTGAGAGAGTCCAAGTAATTGGACTCTCTTTTTTTTGAGGATTTTTTATGAATAAAATACTTTTATTGGCTTTAGCTGTCTATAGTCGTGGATTTGGGATGTCGGATGAGCAAAAAACTGCTCCAGAATCAAATAAAGCGATGAGTAGTGATACTCTTATAGGCGCGCGATCATTAAACCCTTTTGAGAATGATATGCGCAGAGCATGGGTGCGTCTTTGCCTCCAAGGTGAAATAGGCAAGACTCTTCCCGATGGCTGGGCGGTTATAAGAAAGGAGCAAGAAATGGAAAGAGTAAGAGTATTAGAAGAGTCTAAAAAAAATCATTGAAATGAATAATTGCGGGATTTATCATGAAAAATATATTTGTTTTTACAGCAGTTTTAAGCGCTAGTTTGTTAAATGGTCAAACTCAGAATATTGAAGATATGAGTGCAGAGCTTGCTAAAGCAGGAATAGTAATGCAAGAAGCTTTGGCTTTATGCTATAAAAAGTGTGATGAGATCAAGGCGAAAGATTCTGATTGTAAAGCAGCAAAAGATTTCGTAGGAAGCGCGGTACAAACTTGTTATGAAATGTGCGCACGTAGGGCAAATTGGAAAGCGCGAAACATTAAAGAAGATGTTGCGAATCGGATTATAGAGCTTGCTGAAGAAGAATATAAAAATACTCATAAGTAAAGAGAATTGAGGCCCGGGAAACTGGGCCTTTTTTATTGCCAAAATTTCGAGCTATACAATCACTATGAGTTTGATATGCTAGCCAGTCAAAATAACAGGCTTGTAAAAAGGTTTTTCATGCGTAAATTTGCAACATTTTTCTCATTGCTCGTAAGCTTTTCACTTTTTGCCGATAGCGATTTGCCTCATATTTGGGCAGAAGATACGGTTAAAATTAATCAATTTTTTAAAATTTATGCAGAATTCCCAAAACCTCATTTGGGTGATTGGATTTGGACGGAGGAAGATGAGTGGAAATTAATATCGTATCCTCATGATGCCTTGGTGTTGCTTGAAAGTGAGATTATGACTCGTGATTATGCATGGGGAGTGCTGCAGCGTTGGGATTTAAAAGCTCGTAAAGCCGGGACATTTAACTTAATTTTTAAACGTCATTCTGAATCTGTAGCAGTCTCTATTTCAATATTAGAAAGTTCATATACCCATGAACCAGTTAAAGTTGTTCCTGGGGACTACTCTGGAAGGCGGATTGATTTGCGCAACGGGGACACTTATTTCGTGGTAGAAAAAGGTTATGATGTGTGGCTTAAAGTTCCCGATTTGCATGCACCTGCTCATTATGTTTGGCAGCCTCAAGATTATTGGAAGCTTTCTTGTGATAAAAAAATAAAAATCATTAGAGAGAATTGTTTCCCCCATCCTTCGTATGTGTGCCAGGATTGGCAGGTCAAATTTGATCAAGCAGGAGTTTATACTCTTACTTTTACAACGCCATCAAGTGAATTAGTTATCGAGGTTCGAGTAGAAGATTAGAAGAATGTATATGAAATTAAAGCTTTTATTTTTAGGAATCGTTATGTTCACCGCAAATCAAAATAATGCCAAAGAGGCTGCGCTACTGCCCATTGAGTTAACAGAAAAAGCGAAAGCAAACCCCATCAAAGTTGGCTACACCAATTATCGCGGTGAAACCGCAGTGCGCACAATTATTCCGATCAAATTCTATTTTGGAAGCACTGAGTATCATCCACAGGAGCAATGGCTGCTAGAAGTTTGGGATGTTGAGAGAGATGCAATGCGCGTTTACGCAGCAAAAGATATTAATCAGTGGTTTGTTGAATGAACTTTAAAAAAACTAAAATTAAAAATTGTAAGCTGAAGAAGATTGCAGAAGTAAATCCTGATTTACCTATAGAGTTTATCGAGAGAATTTTAATTGCGCGAGGAGAATCCAGAACGGACAAACTCAAGCCCTATAAAACTTTGATAAAAACTCAAGGCAATGGTCTTGAAAGCAGGGATTGATAATATAAATCCGTTCGCTTCCTTCGACTCATTGCATTCGCTCAGGATGGTCGGGAGCCGCGTCGAAGGCCTGTGGTGAGTAAGGCCACGCCGCATCGAACCAGAGTGCGAAGCCCGAATGGAGAAGTCCTTAAAACGTTGTTGATTTCATATAAAAAACCTCTCCATTCACCCTTTACAGGGTTCCATCGAGGCGAACGGATAGAATTTTTTTGCGTATTTAAAAGACTTTAAAGTGCGTTTGTTCTGAATAAAAATTATAGAAGTTAAGTGAGCAGTTTCTCAATAAGTGGCTTTATTTCTAGATCAAGCTGCATCTTTGGAACTGCTTCTAAGTTCTTTTTGATTTCTTGATAATGGTTCGAATCGCCTAAAATCTTGATGATCGCTGTATTTAAATCTTCTGGCTTTTTCAGGCAGATTCCCCAATCGTGAACAGTAAGTAATGTATGATTTAATCGTTCCCAATAGATGAGCGTTGCGGTTCCATCAAGAATCATTGGCACGTTCATCGTGATTCCCTCAGCAAAACTTACCGATCCTGATTTAGTGATCAATAAATCTGCCATCGCAAGAAGATCGGAGATTCGCTCGGTGAATCCAAGAATGGTAGTGGTTATATGGGGAGCAAATGTGATGTTTTTAAGTGTCTCTTTAACATCGCTATTTCTGCCAATGCAGATGATCACATGTGCAGGAATTGAGAGGTTAGCAATCTGCTGTGCAAATGCCATAATGCTGGAATTGCCTTGGCCGCCCATCATAAGTACGATTACTGGTTTGTCTTCCGGTACGCCAAATTGCTTTTTAATTAAAGGGATATCTTTAGATTCAAAGAAATCTTTGCGCATGGGAAGCCCGGTGATTGCGATTTGATCAGCAGGAATTTGCGCTGGTGCAACTTTTACTTTTACTAAAGGATCTGCTGAGCCCAGAGTTACCATAAATTTACGGAATGTTGGCTTCTTAATGCGAGCTACAAAACTCGTAACATCAAAATCTGTAGGAATGAGCATGAAGGGAATATTATTCTTTTGGCAAGCAGCAAGGATCACGCTGTTAACAATAGGAATCACTGAGATAACCAAATCTGGCTTTTCTTTAGCCAAATATTCGCTGGCTATTCGAGTGGTTGATTTAGAAATCAGGTTATAATACCAGTATCCAAAATCATAAATAAGATTGATTATGCTATACCAACGGCGTTTTAAGAAGAAATTATAGACATCTTCGCCCTGAATTTTGCCAAAAGTGATCACCGAAGCGGGATCTACGCGGAGAAAGACATCTTCAAAGATGAAAACTGGCTTAATTTCATACTCATCTGAAAGGTATGAGTTGAGCGCCTTGGTGGCACTAATGTGGCCATTTCCGCCACCACTGGTAAAAATTATGATCTTTTTCTTCATAAAAGGAAGCCCTAAATCCCTAAATTAGCCTTTTGTTTAGCTATAAATCTCAGTATAGCAGGCTCTTTAAAAAATTGTTAGGGGGGGGTAGGGGCTTTATACCGTTCTATCAGCAATAAACTTGAGCAATGAGCGGGGTAACGTTTGGATCAAATTAGGTTCTGGTGGCAAGCCTCGGATTGCCCCATCTTTTATTCGATCTTTGATCCAGCAGAGTTGCACCATTCGTGAAACGTATAACTTTTCGGCAAGCGCAGCTAATGCAATGAGATCTGGGTCTTGTTCTTCTTCGAAAATTTCCACCAATTTCACCACTTCTAATGGTGTCTTACGCATATCTTTGACAGTTAACAAGTGGGCACCTCCACGAAAAATAAGCATATGAACGAGCTTCTTACGTAGTAGGATAATCGAATCTCTATTATAACCAAACTCTACTATTTCATCGTTTGACGGAATAGAATGAAACAAAAGTTCATGAAGAGGTGTTATAGCGCCGAATCCCTCGCCTTTACTGTAGATATTGGGGCAAGCTCCATGAGATAAAAGTAATTGAGCAAGGCGAAGTATCTGTGAAGACTTAGTTGAATCATTTATATTGCTACAAAGGCAATGTAAGGGAGTTGTGTTTTTAAGCATCTCGTTAGGATCTGCTTTGAAACGAAGTAGTTCTTCTGCTGATTCATCGTTCTTGAATACTATAGCTGTTTCTAAAAATTTACTAGAGGGAGTGGCGCCTGCTTCCAGCAACCTTTTAACCATTGTTAAATCTTTATTTTTTATAAAATACTCTAAAGGAACAGTGTCTTTTATAGGAAGATCCAGGTTCATCCTATTGGTTAAACGTCTTTCTGTTTCGCGATAAAATAATTCTTTTTTTCTTTCTTTATCCCAGCCACTCATGGTAATAAGATAAACTGCGCGGCCTAAAGGATCGATGTCTCCATGATCCATGCCCTTAACATTCGATGCAATTAAGCTCAGTAATAATAATCGCTTCATTTTTTTTACTTCCCAATACAAAATTCCCTAAACACCATATCCATACCAGCCTCACTGATTGATTTTCCTGAAAGTTCAGCTAAATGTGCAATAGCATCATTAAGATGGATTGATAATAGTTCATAGGCAACTTGTTTTTGACTGAGCATATTGTGAATCTCATCAAGCTTTTTTTCAAGCGCGAGCAAGAGATTGAATTGGCGTTGGTTTAATAAGAATGGAGATTCGATGCCGGCAAATAGGGTGGCAATTTTTTGTTCAATTGCGGATTCGAGAGCGCTGATGTTGGTTTTTGTTTTGCTGGAGAGGTTGATTGGCTCGTGCTTAGTAAAATTATCTGCAATGTTGGCACGTCCTTCGATACGCAACCCTTGGTTGCTCTTCCAGCCTTCGCCAAGGCTACGGCGGACAGGCAGGATGTGTGCCCGCTCTTCCGTTCGCCTCGATACAACCCCTTTAGGGGTGAGTGGAGAGGTCTCCATTCGGTCTTCCAGACCTCCATCGACCCGAACGGGGTCTTTTATTTTCTCAAATTCTTCCCCGTTCGTTTCGAGCGAATCCGAACTTAGTGAGGAAGAGTCGAGAAATGTAGTATCACATTTCGTATAAACCGTAATAATTTTATTCGGATACTGCTGTGCAATCTGTTGATAAACTTCCGATTCCTCACACGTGATTTCACGCGAAGAATCGAAAGCCAAAATAATAATGTCCGCCTTCTGTGCTTCTTCAAAAGATCTTCTAATCCCTTCCTGCTCAATAACATCATCAGTCTGGCGCAATCCGGCAGTGTCTACCAAAGTCCAGAAGTTGCCATTTTTATACACGCCTGCTTCAATCGCATCGCGAGTGGTGCCGGCAATAGCGGTAACGATAGCGCGCTCTTGATTGAGTAGCGCATTAAATAAAGAAGATTTGCCCGCGTTTACGGAGCCAATAATGGCAACGCGAACCCCTTGGCGAATTTGCTGTTGTTGATTATAAGTTTTTTTAATGCTGCCAATGGTAGTTTTAATTTCTGTAATCATGCTACTAATTTGTGGTGCAAATTCCATCTCTTCATCAAGAAATTCAAAGCTGGCTTCAGAAAGTGCGAGTGCTTTAATGAGTGCATGTTCAATGGTGGCAAGCCATTGAGTGAGAGAACCTTTTAATTGAGAGAGTGATTGTTTGAGCGCCAGTTGTGTTTGCGCATGAATGAGTTCATTTATCGCCTCAGCTTGCACTAAATCTATTTTGCCATTGAGCACGGCACGCTTAGTAAATTCCCCTTCTTGGGCCAAGCGTGCGCCATTGGCAATGGCCAGCGCAATAATCTGTTCAACAATGAATTGATTGTTGTGGCACGTGATCTCTACCGTCTCTTGGCCCGTGAATGTTTTTGGCGCTTTCATGAGTAAAAACATCACGTTATCAACGGTGACACCTTGAGAGTCTACCACGCTGCCATAGTGAATCGTATGCGTATCTGCATCGAGTAATGATTTTTGTGAAGCTAATTTTGCAATAGAATTTACTATTTCTATTGCGTTGATGCCTGAGATGCGCAGTAAAGCGATCGCCCCGCTTCCGCGAGGCGTACATTGTGCAATAATAGTTTGTTCATCAACTGAATGAAACATAGAAAACCCCCATTTGCACAGATTTATTTCTTGCTTTCCAAGATGATGCGTAAGCTGCGCAATGGCTTTTGGGCCTTTTCACGCACGGCTTCCATCGCAAGGGATCCCCAGCTTTTAAGTTGGGTTTCTTCTTGCTTAAAATCATCCATAACTGGTTGATCGAGATAAATTTTTAGATAGTTATGAGAAACGTTGGGAGTAACTTTGATGTCTGGCTTGCCCATGAGCACCAAGGTTTCTTTGATCCAATCTTGAGCAGATTCAACCATTTCAGGAGTCCAGTTATCGCGCTCTTGAGCAGGACGTTGTTCAAAACGGCGTGGCTCTTCTGAGCGGCGATTGTCTTCAGGATTTTGGCCTTCAGTGCGATACGGTTGGCGTGGCCCTTGTTGTGGGCGGCGATCAGGTCTATCTTGTCTTTCAGGTCTATCAGCTCTTTCTGGGCGATCTTGCCGTTCAGGACGTCTTTCAAGGGAACGCTCAGTGCGTTGAGCATCTCGTTGCTGATCTCTTTGTTGGTCGCGTTGCTGATCGCGCGGTTGTAAGGGTCTGCGCTGCACTTGTTGGCTGCGATCGTGTCTTTCTTCTGAGCGTTGATTTGAATCTCTGCGATCTTGCGGTTGACGTTGAGGCAATGGGCGCGCATGCTTTTGCTGCGGTTGTTCTTTAACTTTAACGGTTGCTTCATTGAAAATGAGAGCAATTTTTGCAGATTTTGCAGTTTTGAGTCCAAAAAAGCTCGTTTTTGGTAACTCCAGAATTTTTACGGTGAACTCTTGCGGTTGACCGGCACGATTCCAGGCATTTTCAATCGCTTTGGATATCGTTGAAGCTTCTTCCATTATTGATTTCATTCGTTAGAACCTTTTGATTTTTTGGTTGTATGGTTTGATGCTCGCGCTATGATGGATGTATGGCTATTTTTTGCATGTTTGAACGGGCTTTTTATTTGACCTTATCATGTTTTTTCATCGATGCCAAATTCAAGGACGTGAGATGAGATGGTGGGCCGCTAGTCCAGCCTATGCTTATCCGGGTCTTCAGACTCGGCAAGCTACGGCGGACAGTCTTCGCATGTTGCTAGAACCGTTTTTGTTTCTGCCTTATCAGCGGCGCAGCCAGACGTAGCCCCTTGTGGGCGAAGACTGGAGCGGGAAACGGGACTCGAACCCGTAACCTTTGCCTTGGCAAGGCAACGCTCTACCAATTGAGCTATTCCCGCGTATATTTCATAACATGAAAGCAAATGTATCATGTGATGGGCTTTTGTCAAGCAATTAGCATTACTTTTTAAGGCTATAACCTAGTTTTTTAGTTCTATTTCTTGTAGGGTGGTTTGGAAGATTAAATAGTTTCTTTGAAGCTTAAATTTTTTTGCTCGCTTCCTTCGAGCCAGCCTTCGCCAAGGCTTCGGCGGCCAGGCGGCCGTTTACTCCTGAGCGAAGTCGAAGGGTCAGGGCGAGCGGAAAGACTGTTGTAAGGCCGCTCGTGGTGAGCCTGTCGAACCATACGCGCGGCTCAGTAAAGTTTTGATATTAAAAAAAGTGATTTTCTATGATTACCAGTATTTCAGGAACCGTAAAAGAAGTTAATGAGAATCAACTCACCATTGAAGTAAATGGCATTGGTTATGGGATTCAAGTGCCGCAAGCAGCATTTGGCGTGGGTCAAAAAATAGATCTTTTAGTCCAGATGCATTGGAACCAAGAAAATGGACCTTCATTGTTCGGATTTTCTACATCACTTGAAAAAAGTGTTTTTCTTATGATCACAAGCTGCTCAGGCCTTGGTCCTAAATTAGCTATGGCAGTGCTCGCGCAGCTGGGTGCCGCACCATTTTTAGAAGCCGTGCAAGCGGGCAATACTGATGCGCTCAGTGATGTGAGTGGTATTGGTGAAAAAAAGGCTGAGCAGATTATTGTACAACTCAAGCACAAAGTAGCAAAATTACTTGAAAGTGGTGCTCACCTGGGCGCATCTGCAACGCTAGAAAAACGGCACGAAATTTCTCAGGTGCTTAAATCACTCAATTATTCGCGCCCAGAAATTTCTGCGGCAATGAATTATTTGAATGATAAATATCCCGATTCCTCGGTTGCATTTGATCAATTGGTGCGCCATGCCTTGGCATTTTTAGCAAAACGAGCCTAGCGATTTTTAGCTCTTTGGATCATATGCGCTTTAAATTGGGCGGAGGTTGAAGCGACAAGTTTTTCAAACTCTTGAGCGCTTCCTTCTTCAAGATTTTCTTGTGTTTGCTTTAAGCGAGCCTCAATATGAGCGGTGAGGATTTCTTTTTCGTCTTCAGCTGTATTACTTTCTTTAATTGCTTGCATTCTTTTTTGCATGATTTCCTGATATTTAGGTAAATAATCAGCTAAAATTTGTATTTTTACCATTTGAGCTTGAAAGTCAGCTTGATCAAGATCAATCATTTTTTCTTTCAAAGCTGCTTTAGCATGAAGCTCATTGGGATTCTCTGTATTAGTTGCTCGGCGATACTTGGCAAGAAACGGCTCAATTGCAGCTTTTGCGCCATACGCACCAGCACCAGTGCCGGCAGCATAATATATATTAATAGCTATATCACTGGTAGCGATGTTTTTTGCGGTGCTAGCCGCGGTGCTTGCAAGATACCAAATTGCACCGATTATTGTTGCTGTAATTCCCTCTGAGGGAGCCGCTTTTTGATGTGAAAATAGTAATGATAATGTCAAAAGTAATGAAATTTTTTTCATGAATTCTCCGAATTTGCTAAGAATGAGGTAATGCTTTCAAATTGAGTAATAAAATCTTCTTCATTTGACTGTATTTCGTGTGTATCGGGCTTATCATTTTTCATTATGTTTTTGAGATCATTATGTTTTTGATTTAATTTTAAAATTCTTTGAAACATTGGCTCATGAGATTCTAGTTTTTGATTAAGTATCTCAATTTCATGTTCCTCGTGAGCAGTTGGATTGTATGCGAGATATTTGTCTATCATTCTATGAAAAGGCAATGCTAAAGTTTGACCGATGTGATCACCAAGCTGGCGCTCTATTTGAGGTTTTATTTTATGTGTTAGTTGAAACTTCATTTTAGTAGAGAAGGTTGTGCCGCGACGATAATTTTCAAGTGCTCGATCAAAACCACCATTTTTATTGTGTTGAAACTCAAGCGCAAGTTCATGCAGTTCATGCAATCGCTTTTCAATCAATTTTTTGTTGTATGCTTCATTTAGAACGTTTTTTCCAAGAGGAATAGCAATTTCATGAAAAGGAACTAGTTCTTCCTCTCCACTATTAATTGCAGAAGTTTGAGCCTGATTTAAAACAGCAGTAATGATGTCATCGCGTTTGGAAAAGGTAATCCGTAGATGATGGGGCCATAGCGCATTATTAATGCTTTGAAATTTTCTTTGAATATCTTCACTTTCAAAAAGTTGCGCATCCATCGGAAGTTCATACTTCGAAAGATTTTCAGTAACTCTCATGCATAAATCACTGTTATAAACGCGTGCTGGATTTTGTGAAAATCGCGGAGCGTCAAAAAAAACTATGTCGTAATCGTCATCAATTTCCATGCCTAGGATGGCAAAATGTGAAAATATAATTATGATTGAGATAAGCTTTCTATTCATAAAGTCCCCTATATGGATGAGTTTAGAATAGTATAGAATTAGAATAAAGAATGTAAATTTTTAGTTCAGCTTTTTCAAGAGTGACATCTCTTTTTTCTTCATCACTTTATAATCAGCATCATCAATATGATCGTAGTTCAGCAGATGGCAAATACCATGCACAAGCAATCGTTGCATGTGTTTTTCAAAAGTAGTTTCCCATTTAGGCAGATCGTTCATCACGTATTCGGGCGCTATAATAAGATCGCCTAAATTTTTATCTTCTTCTGAAGTTACTTTAATCCGTTTGCCGGCTTTAAGCTCAGTATGATACGGGAATGAGAGAATATCGGTGGGTTTATCTTTATGTCGATATTCTCTATTATATTTATGAATGGTTGTATTGCTGGTTAGCCAAATGCCCAGATCAAAATCACTATAATCAAGCGCATCAAGGATAGTTTGCGCATCGCGTTTGAGCTGAGCGATATCTACTTTTATTTTGCGTTGGGTATTGCGAATGCTAATCACAGTGCACCGTTGCAAGCCATTGCTCGCCTGATTGCTCAATATGCGAATCAGTTTTTTCTTTTACCGGATTAAAGTGCAATTCTTGGGCATGGGTGATGCCGCGAATTAATTGCGTGTGAGCTTCAACTTTGTGCAATAGATGCTCATCAACAGCCGTGATCGTGAGCTTTTCAAGAGGCACTTTTAATGAAAGTTGTTTTTCTGTTTTGAGTCGACGCACTTGGGTAATTAGCGCAATAATAACATCCATCACTTTGGTACTTTCTGCAAAGGTATAGCCTTGTTGAATATCGCTGTAGCGAGTTTGGTGTATACTTGGTGTACCAACGTGCTTCGCATAGATCAATTCATACAACTTTTCGGTAACGTGCGGTAAATAGGGCGCATACATTTGCAAAATGCGCAATCCGGTTTGGTAAAGAGTCCATCGCGTTGCGCGAAGTTCAACTTCAGTATAATTTTCAGGCTTAAAGAGTTGATCTTTAATCAATTCTAAATAGTTATCGCAGAAATTGTTCCAGAAGAATTTTTCTACTACATCCAGCGCAAGACCAAACTCATTTTCATTAAAATAGGTTTGATAGCGCGCAAAGGTTTGCGTTGCAGAATCCAAGAGCCATTCATTAGTGATGCCCAATGGAGTTGTTGGTTGCCCATCTCCCCGTTCGGGTCGATGGAGGTCCGCAGGACCGAATGGAGACCTCTCCACTCGCGCTTCGCGCTCTATCGAGGCGAACGGAGTGGAAACGTGTTCATGAATAAATCTAAATGCGTTCCAAATTTTGGTTACCAAGCGTTGGCCAATTTTTAATTGTCCTTCGGAGAAAGCAATATCTTGGCCTAATCCGCCTGAAGATGTCCAGTAGCGGATCACATCGGCAGGATAACGCTCAAGCAATCCTTGCGGAGAATTGGGCGCATTGTCTTTTGATTTTGATAACTTTTCTTTAGTGTCAGCAAGCACGTGGCCTGAGATCACGATATTATGCCATGGCAGATCATGATCATGCATCCATGCTTTTACGATGGTGTAAAATGCCCAGGTGCGAATGATATCATGCGCTTGAGGTCTCATGCTCATCGGAATAAATTCAGCAACTTTTTTATCAGTGAAAACGGATTCCGCTTGCGGATTAAAAAGCGCGTAGCACAAATACGGAGTTAGTGATGACGTATTCCAGGTGTCCATCACATCAGTATCAGGAGTGATTTCGGAGCTACCGCATTTTGGGCAATTGCCGGTATATTTGGTTTCTTGTGGATCTACCGGAAGTTGTTTAATTTCTGCGGGGATGATCTCATTGCATTTGCTGCAATGCCATACCGGAAATGGAATGCCATAAAAGCGTTGACGCGAAAGGCACCAATCCCATCCAATATTTTCCACCCAATTGATGTAGCGGGATTTCATATGTCCAGGATACCAATTAATGCGATCGGCCAGTGCCAAAAACTCTTTTTTATGATCAATAAGATTCAAGAACCACTGCGGGATCATCACATATTCAATCTCTTTTTTGCAGCGTTCATGCACGTTCACGGTGTGGGTAATTGGCTTTTGATTTACTAAAAGTCCCGCAGTTTTGAGTTCCTCAATAACTTTAGTGCGGGCAGCTTGCACATTAAGCCCTGCTAAAATTCCGGCAGCGGGCAGCATTTTGCCATCAAGGCCAATCATGGGACGATATTCTAATTTGTGTTTCTTAAACCATTCAATATCAGTAGTATCCCCAAAGGTACTGGTCATTGCCAAACCGGTTCCTTTATCAATGAGCACTTTATCATCGGCCAAAACGGGTACTTTTTGATTAAAGAGAGGTACCGTTGCAAAGGTGCCTGCAAGGAGTTGATAACGTGGATCATTGGGAATAAAGAGCAGTCCGTTTACCGAAGGCAGTAATTCAGGGCGCGTGGTGCCAATTAAAAGATCGTTGCCCTTTTCATCTTTAAAGATCACATCATTAAAGAATGATGATTTTTCCATGTCATCCAATTCTGCTTGAGCAACGGAGGTGCGGCAGGTGGTGCAAAAGAGCGCCGGTTCATTTTTGCGATATACGAATCCTTTTTGCAGCAAGCGAACGAATGATTCTTGAGAAATTTTTCGAGTAGATTCAGAGATAGTTGAATAGCAATGAGCCCAGTCTACAGAGAGGCCCATGCGCTGCCAGAGTTGCTGGAACTGTTCTTCAACCGCATGCGTTTCTTTAAGGCATACATTAATAAATTCTGAGCGAGACATTGCGTGTGCGCGAATATCGAGTTTCTTTTCTACATAGCGTTCAGTGGGCAAGCCATTATCATCAAAGCCAAAGGGATAGAAAACGCTGCTGCCGCTCATGCGCGCATAGCGAGCAATGATATCGGTTTGGGTATAAGAAAAAATATGCCCGATATGCAAGTTTCCTGAAACGGTAGGAGGTGGTGTGTCGATACTAAAGATCGGGCCAGGATTATTGGCCATGCTGTAGGTTTTTTCTCTATGCCATTTTTGCTGCGCTTCTTGCTCAGCAACTTGATGATTATATTGCTTATCCATGAATTTTAATTCTCGATAGGTTAATTTTTCGAGGTTCTCTTTTGTGAAAATTTCTCGACTCGCATACGCTCGCTCGAAACGAACGAACCCCTCCCCCCGTTCGCCTCGATGGAGGCTCCGAAGGAGCCGAATGGAGAGGTTGTTATAAAATCTGTTCTAATAATAGGTTCTATTCTAGCCTGATTAGCGCATACGGTCAAAAAAAGCCCTTAATTTGACCCCAAAGAGCATTTCGCTTACACTGATTTTGGTTCGATACAGCGCCAGGGGGCGCCACTCACCATGAACGGAATCGAGAGGTTTTTCATGTTAAATGTTCAAATTGCCCAAACACTCATCGGTGTGATTTCAGTACTTATTGCGTATGCTATTTCAGTTACATTAGCCGGATTCTTTGCGGCATGGACCGCGTTGCAAATGGGAGACGATACTCCCGAGCAAGCAGGCTTCTTAACGCTTAATCCGATGGCGCACATTGATTTTCTGGGTACCTTTTTTTTAATGCTGTATAAATTTGGATGGAGCAGATTTATTCCCATGAATCCCTTTAACATCCAAGATAGATTTAGAGTGGTTAAGGTTTTGATTGCGTTCCTTTCCAAAACATTTGCGCATTGCGTTCTTGGGATTTTTGCACTCATCAGCTTGATTGCTTTGTTTGGCACTCAGGGAGTTAATTTTGCAGTCTCTCTGGTTGATGCAGCTCCTCAAGCATCTTCCTATATGATCTCAATTGGCACTATTTTGATATATGTGCTTTTTATCAATGCAATTTTGGCGGTAGTTTCTTTTATTGCCAATATGTGCGGCTTGGGCGTTATGATTTGGGCTGAGAAAAATCCTGAATATTTGGGATACACCAGTCTTATCATGCTCATTATTCAAGTTCTTTTATTTTACCTTTTGGGCGGCATCTTCTTTATGATAGTGCTTACTCTGATTCAAAAGGTAGGTTATTTCATCGCGGCACTATTACATCTTTTTTAATTATTAGGTTTTTTTATGAAACAACTCTGTATTGCTATTTCTTTGTTGATTACTTTTTCTTGTTTTGCAATGAAAAACGTTCCTCTAAATGTTATTAGAGCGCGTTCAACGGCATCATTTTTTGAAGCATTGATACTGGATAAGGGCTGGGTTGATCAGCCACAGGAATTATTTATTTTCCCCGATTGCGCAGATGATACGAAAGAATACGCTTTTTCTTCCAGTGCGATGAAAGTTGTCATGGAAAAAATGGAAAAGTTCATTAAGAACGGGCCCTCTACAACACAAAAAAATTTACTTGCAAACTCGAAGTATAAATTGAATACTTGCCCTGATAGATTAGACTCTGAAGATTTACTGCGAATTCAGGCGGATCGATTTGCGAATTTTTCTATGGGGAAAAACGATGAATTTGAGCGCAAGCGATTGCAAGATGTTATCGAAGAGCAAAAAAATAAAGTAAATATATAGAATTTATGGATATTAAAAAACAGTTAGAGATCATTAAATCAAGCACCAGTGCAGTATTGCCCGAAGCTGATTTAATTAAAAAATTAGAGCGTGGCATTCCCTTGCGTATAAAATTAGGCATGGATCCCACGGCTCCTGATCTGCATTTAGGGCATGCCGTAGTGCTTTCTAAAATGAAGCAATTGCAAGACATAGGCCATCACGTGATTTTTCTTATTGGCGATTATACCGCATTTATTGGTGATCCCACGGGCAAATCCAAAACACGTCCACCACTTTCGCAAGAAGATATTAAGAAAAATACGCAAACCTATTTTGAACAAGTTACTAAAATTCTTGATCCAAAAAAGCTCGAAATTGCCTATAATTCTGAATGGTTAAGCAAATTAAATTTTACTGATCTCATAAAACTGTGTGCAAAAGTAACTCTTGCGCGCGTGATTGAGCGAGAAGATTTTTCTAATCGTTTAGCAAATAATCAACCAATTAGTTTGCATGAACTTTTATATCCATTAATGCAAGGCTATGATTCGGTAGCATTAAAAGCAGATATTGAGCTTGGCGGCACCGATCAGACGTTTAATTTGCTTATGGGCAGATATTTGCAAGAGCATTATAATCAAGAGCCGCAAGTAATCGTGACCACTCCGTTGCTAGAAGGTCTTGATGGCGGTCCTAAAATGTCTAAATCTTTAGGCAATGCAATTGGATTAACTGAACCCGCTGAGCAAGTATTTGGCAAATTAATGTCTATCTCCGATGAGCTGATGTGGCACTATATGCACATTCTTTTATACACCTCTGATGCTGAAATTGCACAGCTTAAAAAAGATATCGCTGATGGCAAAGTTCATCCTATGGATCTTAAGAAGAAGATGGCGCATGGCATTGTAGCGCGTTTCTGGTCTGCGCAAGAGGCAGATGCAGGGCAAGCGCAATTTGAAGCGCTCTTCCAAAAGAAAGATTATTCTCAAGCGGTTGAAGTTGCTATTGATTCCAAAGAGATTTGGATTGTTGATCTGCTCAAAGAGCTCAAAGCAATCTCATCATCTTCTGAGGCGAAGCGATTAATAGAGACTAAATCGGTGCATGTTGATAATGCCGTGATAGATGATTTTAAAACAATGATTAAACCTGCTTCTGGCATGATTATCAAAGTTGGCAAGCATCGCATTTATAAAATTAAATAATTATGTATAAATTCTTTTGCATGATTTTTTTAACTCTTCCGATTATGGCATGCCAAGACCATCGAGTTAATAATTCTACTGCTGAAACCTGGGCAATTACCTATTTGCCCAAATTTACCAGTGAACAAGAGAGGCAGGCCTTACAAAAATATATTGCCTTGAAAAAAGAGCTTAATGGTTTATCTCAGGAATATTGCAAACAACAAGAAGAGCTTCAAAAAGAGCAAGAAAAGCTAAAAACAGATGTTGAGGCTTCATTAGTTCTTAGAAAATCAATGAATATTCAACGAGCAACCCGCTATTCGGTCAAGTATCGAGAATACAAATCGTTAGTAGCTGAACTGGAATTCTCTGCGGTGAGAAGTGAATATCGCGACTTCAAACTTGAGGCGCTGATGAAACTTCAGGATTTTGTTCCAAACCCCTCAGTGAATATTTCCGAGGAAGCTGCTGAGATTGATCAGCTGGAATATGAAAGGCTCATGGCGGCTATTAAAGAATTTCTTCCTAGAGATGTAAAGCGAAAAGAATGGCTACAGAATTGGCAAAAAAGTGAAACAATTCGGAGCCTTGGCAAGACAATGAGGGAAGAAAAGGTTCAAGCGGATTCTCCATTCGCATGGAGCGCATTGGATGAATTAATGGATGGCTGGGCACGGCCTCATTGATAATAAGCCAAAATAATTTCTTATAAAAGATTAATTAAGTAATTTTAATTGCATATTCCAGCTACAAATGCCCATGCTTTTGCTTCTGAATCTGCTTGTTTTACTACTTGATGTAATGCGTCAAGCGCTGCTTTCTTTTTAATGGGCTCTGCTTGATGTGCTTGAAGTATTAGAGTATGAATTTTTTCAGTTGTTTCATAATTTAAAAGAGTCTTTGGTGATTTTTCCCCAAGACTTTCTTGGTATGAATAACCTTTTCTAGATGATCCCAACAAAGACTCTTCAAATAATGCAACATAAATACGTCTGGTTGGCAGATGCCGCGCTTGCACAGCTTGTGCTGTCCATCCACCCATACTATCATATTGGCCATCACTTTGAACTTGTAATGTATCAAAATAGTTAAATTCGGGAGAAATTTTATCTTCTGTTTCTTCCATTGCATGGAGTGAAACTGAGATGAGAAGTAATGAAAGTAAAGATATTGTTTTCATAAGTAACCTTTTAATTATTTTTAGCCCGTGCATCGAATTCCAGTACTGTTTTATGCAATTCAGCAAGAATAGCTTTTTTTTTGGAAGCATCTTTTTCTGCATTAACCATTTTTATTGATTCAAAAATGGTTTTGGAGGTTTTGTTATCTAAATTAAATCCAAGATATAAATTATCTTCTGGATAAGCATAGCCTGCTGAACTATCTGGTTCATTAACAGAAATATATGCCACAAAAATTCGTTTTGTAGGAATATGCCTTATTCGCAGGGCTCTAAGATCGCAAGCGCATTCTTCTTTCTCGCTTATTGAATCAAAATAGTCACTTACATTGCTTGCTTGCATCGATTGTATTGATGATGTTGAGATAAGAAGAAGTGCGAATAAAAAAGATACCTTTTTCAATTTTGATCCCTATAAAATATTAAAATTGAGTGAATAATCTTAATTGCACATTCCTGCTGCGAATGCCCATGCTTTTGCTTGTGCATTTTCTTCTTTGACCACCTGATGCAATTCATCAAGCGCGGCTTTCCTTTCAGTAGATTTAGCTTGATAGGCTTGCGCTATTAAACCGCGGATTCTTTCAGCCGTTTTATTGTCTACCGGTCTTTTTATTGACTTTTCGTCCTTGGTTTCTTTAAATGAATAACTATCAAAAAAATCTCCTAAAACGCTGGTTTCGCTTTTAACAACGTAAACTCGCATGCTGGGAATGTGGCGCGCTTTAACAGTTTGTAATGCGCATGGACCCAAATCTGCCAATATGCAATCTGTTTCAACAGTTATTTTATCAAAGCAGTCGAAACAATCGAATTCTTCAGAAATTGACTCTTTTACTTCTTGCATTGCTTGAATTGAAGCAGTTGAAAGCAAAAGAAGTGAAAGCAAAGATATTTTTTTCATTTTTAGTCCTCTTTTAGTAAATTATTAGTTGTAAGAAATACAAAAAACAATGAGAAATGTAAATATGTCTAGATTACTAATCATAGTGCTGATCTGTCTTTTGCCTTCCTGTAATCAATCAAAACAAAGTGAGTCAGAAGATTCGCTCTGTAATTTTGCCGATTCAGTAAAAATTATTCGAAGCTTAATTGAAACTAAAACGGTTTATAAAATTTTTGAAGAACCAAAGCAAGAAGAGATCGATTTTCTCCTTAATAATTTTAGTCCTGCTGAAATTGCTTTTGAATCAGAAGTACTCCGTTGCACGATTCCAGTTCTTATTTATTTTTATGAAAAAGAAGTTAAGCAGCGAGATTTATTGCAAGAACTGGCGCAAAAGTATAATGATCGCATTAAAATTTTACTGCTTGATGTTGACCAATTTCCTTGTATTTCAGAGGTACTTGAGCTTACTACTTTTCCAGTGGTTATACTGATGAATCAAAGAGAAGAGGCGGGTAGATTTTCTGAAGGTGGCTTTGGCGCGATAGATTCTGTAGTTGCGCAAAATCTGCATGCCATGAGCAAAAGCTCGAGCGGTAATCGTTGAAGATAATTAGGCTCTTTTTTATCCTGTACAATTGGCTTAAGCTGAGAACATAAAGAATAATATCGTAAAATTGCAGTTGTTGTTCTGTATTTTTCTTTTTCAGCGCATGCCTGAGGAGTTCTATCTTCTTTATTTTTTATTGCGAGAGCTGCGTTTGCTCTGCATAGAATATCCACCGTGTGATCTCTTTTATGCCGTCCCCGGAAACTCGATGCTGCTGCTAAATGAAGAGGGGTATTGTTTGCATTATTCAGAGAGTCTACTTTGGCTCCATAGTGCAACAAGAGTTTTAAGCACCCAGTTCTGGAATTGCGTGCAGCGACGTGTAATGGAGTTCTTAGATCATTTTTTTCAATACCATTAATTGCTGAGCTGATATCTATATTTTCATGTACGCAATGTTTAATAACCCAGCGCATCAATTTTGAATTTCCATTTTTTGCTAAAATATGAAAAATATTTTCTCCATCAGAATTGGTAATTTTATCTAATGGCGGCCTTTTAGCTAAAATTCTTTTTACATTTTCGATGTTATCATAAGCAGCAAATTCAAGAAGAGCTGGAAAATCACCATTAATATAAATCGATTTTTGAAAATCTTTTTCTGTTTTTAACGAATCTATAAATTTTTCAATATATGCCTGGTGAGATGACTCATGAATTTCTGCCAATTGACGAGCTTCGCTCATTGCGCTCAAAGAATTTGAAGAAACAATCAGAAACAAAAAAAGATGCATCGAAGTTTTTGCTTGCATACCAAACTCACTTATTTTTGATTGGTCTCCTGATATAGCCAACGGGCCAAAGTATCTAAAAGATCTTCCAGAGTAGTTTGATTGTCAATAGCGGGGCCGACTGTGGTAATATTCCAGAAATTTTTGAGTAACGAGTGAGCAACCGCATTTTGATACCCAATAAATGGTTGATCGGAAATAAGCAAACACGATCCTGGTTTTGGAGCGCTTGCAAGCCAGGCATTAAAAGTATCTGCCGTGGTAGCTCGTTTAAAAGTTCCATCTGCAAGAGTTTTGCCTTTTGCTTCGATGAAAGTGACATTTCCCCGTTCCGTTCGCCTCGATAGAGGATCCGAAGGAGCCGAGTGGAGAGGTCTCCATTCGCGCTTCGCGCTCCATCGACCCGAACGGGCGAAGGACTCATCGCTTTCCAATAATTTTTTAATCATCTCTATTTCAGTGGTGCCGATGGATGAATTTGATCGCAATTCATTGATATCTAGCGGGCGATCGCTGCCGATTGCCACAATCTGTTTAGTTTGAATGCCATTTGCTAAAAGAATGCGTAAAAAATTAATACGCGCTCGAGTTCCCTCATAATCACTGCCTAAAAGAAGAATATAATCATAGTGTTTTGCAGTGGGATATAAGGCACTTATCATGCCAATTTCAGAAAATAATTGGTGCACTTGCGGAGTAATGGGCGTTTTTTGTGCAATCTGCCATCGCTCAATGGGGCCACGCAACCACTTTTCTTGCGTGATTCGGATGATACTTTCAATGGGTTGATGGGGATTGATAGAAAAAAACGCGAGCACTTGTTTAAGTCCCCGCGTTGGTTGTAAATCGTGCGTGAGAATTAATTCTGAAAATTTATTTGATTTCATGGGTTTTGGATTGTTTTTTTAGCAATTCGTTTTCTTGATAAACCCAGCGCGCTAATGCATCAAGAATTTCGCATATCCGAGCATTTTCATTTAAGGCGCAAGCAGTCTGAGCTACTTTAAAAGTTTCAGGTAATAATGTTCTTGCCACTGCAGGATAATAGTATGCTTGCGGTTGGTTGGAAATAATTAAGCATGTTCCTGGTTTTGGATTGGTTGCAAGCCATGCTTTGATGGTGTCCCCTGTTTTAGCGCGCATTATTTGGCCATTCGCATCAATAGTATTTGGGGTATTAATGAATGTGGTTTTTACCTGTTTCATTTCATGAGGAAGATCTGCATGCGCATAAACCCATTGTATCATTTCATATTCGGTTTGAGGAACAGGAGCGCGGCCAAAGGTTTCAATAAATTCTTGTTGAGGAACGAGCGCTCGTTCAGCACCCAATAATACGATCTGTTTAAACCGATATCCTTCATTCCAAAGTTTTTTAGTATGCTCAATACGCACTTGCATTCGAGGCATAAACGCACCCATGATGATTGCATAATCAAACTCTTTGGCTTGAGGTTTCACTTCCCCTACAACTCCTGCTTCTTTAAAGAATGGCAGTAATTCATCCTTGCGAGCGGCATAAGGGTCTTGGGCATCCCAACGTTCTTTGCCGGGCGTTCGCAGCCACTCTTTTTGAGTTGCGGTTACGATCGCATCGATGTCATTTTCTGGTAAATTAAATTTTTGTAAAAGTTTGCAGATGCCTGCAGAAGGTTTGCCCACAGAAGTTAGTGCATAAAATTGTTGAGAAAAATCAAAATTTTCCATAACACTCCTCAGCAATTAATCAATTACTATTCGGGGAATCATCGGATTTAATCGCGTGAGAATTTCTCGTGGATTAAAACTTCCCACAATATTGGCAAGTTGCGTGGGTGTAATTTTTTCATAATCGCCCATTAAGATTACTTCGTCGCCAACTTTTGCATCCGAAATATGAGTAATATCAACAAGTGTGGTTGTCATGGCAATAATGCCAATTACCGGAGCATACTGATTATTAATAAGTAAAATGCCTTTGCTACTCAAGCGGCGATCATAGCCATCATAGTAGCCCACCGGAAGCACGGCAATAGTTGTTGGTTTGCTCGTTTTATAGGTACGATCGTAGCCCACAAATTGATCGGCAGCTAAATGGCGAATTTGAAATATGCGCGTTTTAAACGTGAGCACCGGTTTTAAATCAAAATCAAAATATTTTTCTTGCGTGATATCTTTATTTGATTGTGACGGCCACCAGCCATACGTGCCCAATCCTACCCGCACCATATTGGTTTGCGGTGCATGCAATGCTGTGGATGCCGCTGAATTAGAAATATGTTTATAGGGAATTTCGATGCCATGGGTAGCAATAGCATCAAGCACTTTGGAAAATGCGGCTTCTTGTTCGCGATTAAAACTTTGATCAGGATTGGCAGCTTGGGCTAAATGGCTATAGATGCCATTGATATGAATGCCCGGCATTTGTTGCGCTTTTTGCAATACTGCAATAATTTCATGCGGCAAAAATCCAAAGCGAGACATGCCACTATCAATTTTAAGGTGAACATTACATTTTTTTTGTGCAGCGATGCCAATTTCATTCAGATCATTGAGAGTTTGCCAGTCGGAAACCATTGCATCAATATCATGCGCCACTAATTTACGTGGATCTTCATCAATAAAATAGATTACTAAAATTGGTTTGGTGATGCCCGCGGCGCGTAATACCATTGCTTCAGAAAGTGTTGCAACCATAAGCCAATCGGCATACGAACTTTCTTGGCATATTTTGCCCACTTCAACAATGCCATGGCCATATGCGTTACTTTTTACTACTACTCCCAATGCACTTGAGCCAATAGCACTTTTGTAGGCTTTAAGATTATGCTCGAGGGCGCTTTTGCTGATTTCTATCCACGTGTGAGGAGTTTGTATCATGACTTTATTATGCCTTTGTGATCGGTGATAGGCTACGCTATTCCAAAGAATTTTATCTATGATAAGTATAATACAGTGGGTTAAATAGAAAAGTCTTGTAAATGAAAAGCTTACAAGGTTACTTTAATGTGTTAATGAAGTTAAGAATGTTTTACTTACTATTTAAAAAAAGGAGCGCTTGTGAGTTCTGTATTAAAAGAACGAATTCTTATAGGACTATTTTTATGTTTTGCCGCGGGAATGCAAGCATTTGATGGTTCTTACGTTTCGAATTCATCATGTGAATATAATGAATGTTGCAGCTGTTTTAATCTTCAAGTGCAAGCAGGCATTGCTCCCATTATTTGGTCACAAAGAAATACGTTTTCTGCTATTAGTTGCAACGCATCATTGGGATGCCCAAATAGCACAGTAGGACCCGTTGTTCCGTTATTTGAAATGCCAAAATTTAATAATCTTTATAAATTACCATGGACGGTAGGCGGGCTTATTGGGTATAACCTCACTGATTGTTTTGAGGTATATGTAGCGGCAAATTATCGCCAAGCAAATGCAAAAAATGATTTTACCGTTCAGCCCACCATTACGCTTCCTCTTTTTGTAGCGCGGCCTCAGTTTGTTTTTAATTCTCTTTCAAAATACCGCTTTTATGATTTTTATGTGGGCGGCCGCTATTACTTTAACCCCTGTTGGTGCTCATGCGCATCATTCTTTTTAGGCGGGCAAATCGGTTTAGTTCACCATAAAGAGGTAAATTTCAGGCTTATCACGTCATCACTTTCTAATGCGTGCGCAGCTACCTTCACGAGTGATTCATTGGTGCTATTTGGTAAACGTACCAATGTTGCAGGCGGTGGAAATTTAGGATTGCAGTATTGCTGGTGTGATTGCGTAACGTTCGTGTTAACAGCAGAAGTTATTGCTACGTGTGGCCCATGCGCAAACATTACTAATATCGCGTTTGCAGGCTGTGTTGCTGATCAAGTGTTGCCTGAACTTCGTCCGCTCGGTTTTATTGTCGGCGGTTCATCTACTCAAATATTTTTCCCTATTACTTTAGGCCTCAAATATAGTTTTTAATATACCTTTCTCAAAATTAAGGAGTTTTTATGAGAATTTTTTCTATTGGTAGTAAGCAAATAGTAGCCATGTTGGGATTACTTTTTGCAGGACATTTAAGAGCAGCATGCCCAACAGTTTGCCCACCGCTCACGGGTGCTGCAAGATTTTGCAATTTAATAGTCGATGAAAGTTTACGTACGGGAAATGTGTGCGCAACCGGAAACGTGCAAGTGGCGGGAAACCTCACGGTATGCGGTATTCTGAGCGCATCAGGAATCACCGGACTCACCGGCCTTCGTGGGGCAACGGGCCCCTGCTGCACAGGGGCGACGGGCGCTACGGGATCCACGGGCTCAACCGGCGCAACAGGAAACACGGGCAGTACTGGTAATACCGGTGCAACTGGTAATACGGGTGCAACAGGAAATACCGGTGCAACTGGCGCTGCCGGAACAGCAGGCGCGGCAGGAGCATTAGGATCAACCGGAAATACTGGCGCAACCGGTGCCACGGGCGCATTAGGAACAGGACCATTGAGCATTCAAGATACTACTCAAAGTACTAGCTGTGGAACCGGCGCATTAGTGGTTGCGGGCGGCGTTGGTATTGGTGGTAATTTAAATGTATGCGGAACCGGAAGCTTTAGCGGACCATTAATGGTAAATAATACCGGTGCGAGTACCAGCTGCTCATCGGGCGCACTCGTTGTTGGCGGTGGCGTGGGTATTGCGGGCGATTTAAATGTCTGCGGTAATATTAATGCAAGCGGCGTGATTAATAGTGCCGGCACGGTTATTCCATTTGGAGCAACAGTTATTGCAGGCGTTGGCTTTGGGTTATTGGGTGCAGATTTAGGATTTGGCACATCGCAAGCACTATCAGTGGCAGGCGTTGATACACTTGGATTTGCTGCAGCACGCGCGGGAACATTAAGAAATTTAGTAATAAATGTTTCAAATTTTACAGGAATTCTTGGTGATTCAATAACAGCTGAAGTGTATGTTTCGCCAGATGCAGGAACCACATGGAATCCAACGGGTGTTTCAGTTACTATCACAGGGCTTGGTACCGTGAGTAATTTAGTAAATACATTCCCCGTGAATCAAACTGATCTCATTGCGTTACGTTTGACGCCTTCAATAGCTGGACTTGCTATTACGCTCATTGCAGGTCTTGAATTGGTATAATTTTAAAAAATGAAACTAAAAAAAAGGGCACGATTTTTGTATCGTGCCCTTTTTTGGTTTAAAATATTCTTTTATTTCTCTTCGGCTTTACTTACTTCCTTTATAGTAACGGGAATTTTGGTTACTAGTTTCTTGCGAAACGGAATTGAAACCATTAGCTTTTGTGCAGTTTGATCATATTCAATATGAGATTCTTCCAAAGCAAGTTCAGAGCTTAACGTTTTGGCGTTTTGACTGTAGCTGCTCATCAGCGCCTGAGCTTTGTTGCCTTTTTGATCGAGCTCTTGTTTTAGCTGATGAGTAAAGCCAGCATATAAAATATGGCGATTAGTTTGAAGATGAAGTGAGCCGGAAGGTGTAGTAATGATCATGGCATTAGTATCATGGTCCATTGAGGCATCAATGCTTTTTTCTTTGATTGCCAGCGGATGAAGAGTAATTTCAACCTCGTTATTCATCTTGTTTTCATTGATTGCCAGTATTGGGGTATCAATGCCGTTATTGAGTGGTGCATCCATTGCTTTTTTCATCTCTTCATGAACGCGATTCATGCGACGCTCAAAACGAGCCTGAATCTCATTTACTTCTTCTATCATCTCTTCAAAAAGAGATTTTGGCGCTGCAATACATGAGGTGCCGATAAGTAAAGAAAGCAGCAATTGTTTATTAACAACAAGCATTTGTAATGCCTCCTATAATTAAAGGATTATTAAGATCATTCATTAATATTAAGTAATAAATTTTTTTTTGAATTTCAAGAGGTTAATGCTTTGAGGCGTTCAGATTCCGGTGCAAGTTGTTGTGCAATATTTATAGCCGAAACAATGGCATTGTTGTGCGAGTCGGTATCATGGGTATAAAATCCCGCAATCCAAAGGTTGTGATTCCCTTGCAATTTTGCCAGCTCCTTTTGTGCAGCAAAATAACTATAATTGGCTTTGGGGTGATAAAAGTGACGCACATCATACACCGGATTAGGCATTGCATTTTCTGCTGATACGCCTACCGGTAAGCTAATCCAACTTCTAAATACCTGAGCTTCTTTCATCCATGGTTTGCAAATCGTGAGTGCGCTATTTACTCCATCATAGCGAATATTGGCCACAGACCAATCCGCTTCATTTGCGGGCATAAACCGGGGGTCACCGTGAATAGCAATAGTGGTATAAAAATATTCTATACTGCCAAGAATAGATTGAAGGTTTTGCGCATGGGTAATATTTTTCAATAAATTTTTTGCAATCTCAGCATTCGTGGCAATAATAATATGATCAAAGTTTTGTTTCTTTCCATTCGCTTGCGCAAGGGTGTATTGATTATCGGCATACGTGATATCGGTAATTTCTGCCGAGTGGGTTACTTGGGTATTTTTAAGTTGCCCAGCCAGTGAATCAATATAGGTTTTCATGCCGCCCTCGATCTCATTCCAATGAGCAGCTTGAAAATTGGCAGGCTCATTAATAAGGGCCCATTTAAGAATATCGTATGCAGCAAATTTTTTAATTTCTTCAGAACTGGTGCCCCATGATGCGGCAAAAAAAGGATACAAAAAATGATCTTTAAATTCTTGTGTGAGCATTAAAGTGTCAGCAAAATCGCTTAATGAAATATCGTAATCTTGCATCTCAATAATATTTTTGCCGGCATTAATAAAATGGCTTAATTGTGTGAGATCAAAAATTGCATGAGGTTTTAATGATTGCCAAGAGATGGTTTTATTATGAATGGGGGGCAGCACAATTTGTTGATCAGTATTGGTGTTATAAAAGGTGTAAGTAAGAGGAAATTGCCGTGTGCGCACCTTAAGCACGTTTAATAATTTATTAAAAGTATTAAACATCATATCAGAAAAAAATTCTGCGCCTGCCTCAACATTAATGGTTTTGCCATTTACTGATACGGGAATGGTGCAAACATGGCCGCCTAATCTATCTTCTTTTTCAAAAATAGTAACATCATAATGTTCATCAAGAAGCCAAGCGGTAGTGAGCCCGGAAGCGCCTGCGCCGATGATCCCAACGCGCATACGAGAAGAATTTGTATTTTTCATGGGTAACAACTTTTTGCTTTACCCTAGCATGCGAACAGAGAGGAAATAAATATTACAGTTGCAAATGGATCCTAGGTCCTTTTAGTAATATCATCTCTTTGCTGATGAGTTGCGAATTTTTACTGCTTGTGCATAAAGAATTTCAAATTCACTCGATATTTTTTCTTGATCCCAATTAAGCTCTTTGCCGATATCTTCAGTAATCATAATTAAATAATGC